>CASEAJ010000092.1 GCA_949285425.1 uncultured Porphyromonadaceae bacterium | reverse complement strand
ACGCATTCTGATTCGCGGCCCGGCATAATCAAATTGAAAACCATGTTTTCACTTGCTTCTGCTTTCGACTTTCACTATCTTTCCATAAGATAGGAGGCGTCTCAGCATAATCAAATTGAAAACCATGTTTTCACTTGCTTCTGCTTTCGACTTTCACTATCTTTCCATAAGATAGGAGGCGTCTCAGCATAATCAAGCTGAAAACCATGTTTTCACTTGCTTCTGCTTTCGACTTTCACTATCTTTGCACACCCTTTGCCAAAAGGGATTTTGTCTAACCTACGTATTTCACAAACAACATGAGTTTAGAAAGCGAAATAAAACGCCGCCGCACCTTTGCCATCATCAGTCACCCCGATGCGGGGAAAACCACACTGACCGAAAAACTGTTGCTTTTCGGTGGAGCCATACATGTGGCAGGTGCTGTGAAGTCCAACAAAATAAAGAAAACTGCCACCTCCGACTGGATGGAAATAGAAAAGCAACGTGGCATCTCTGTAGCGACTTCGGTCATGGGATTCGAATACGAAGGATACAAAATCAACATTCTTGACACCCCGGGCCACCAGGACTTCGCCGAAGACACCTATCGTACACTCACCGCCGTAGACAGCGTCATCATTGTGGTCGATGTGGCCAAAGGGGTAGAAGCCCAGACCCGCAAACTGATGAACGTGTGCCGCATGCGCAACACGCCCATCATTGTGTTTGTCAACAAACTCGACCGCGAAGGACGCGACCCCTTCGACCTGCTCGACGAACTGGAAGCCGAACTGGGCATTCAGGTGCGTCCTCTCAGCTGGCCCATCAACATGGGCGTACACTTCAAGGGCGTGTACAACATTTTCGAACAAAACCTGCAGCTCTACACCCCCAACAAGCAATTCATCAGCGAGTCGGTAGCCATCGACATACAAAGTACCCAGCTTGAAGAACGGGTGGGCGACGCCGATGCCGCCAAACTGCGCGACGACCTGGAACTGATAGAAGGCGTATATCCCGACTTCGACCCGCAACAATATCTGGCCGGACAACAGGCCCCTGTATTCTTCGGAAGCGCCCTCAACAACTTCGGCGTGAAGGAGCTGCTGGACTGCTTCGTGCGCATAGCTCCCTCGCCCCGGCCTGTACAGGCTCTTGAACGGGAAGTAAACCCTTACGAAGAAGCCTTCACCGGATTCGTGTTCAAGATACACGCCAACATGGACCCCAACCACCGCAGCTGCATAGCCTTCGTCAAGATATGCTCAGGCAAGTTCGAACGCAACGTCAACTACAAGCACATACGGCACGGCAAACTGATGCGTTTCTCAAGCCCCACGGCTTTCATGGCACAAAAGAAGGAGACTGTGGACGAAGCCTATGCCGGCGACATTGTGGGATTGCCCGACACAGGCACCTTCAAGATAGGCGACACGCTCACCTCGGGCGAACAGCTGCACTTCAAGGGACTGCCGAGCTTCTCGCCCGAAATGTTCAAATACATAGAAAACTCCGACCCCATGAAGACCAAGCAGCTTGAAAAAGGCGTAGCTCAACTCATGGACGAAGGCGTGGCACAGCTGTTCGTCAACCAGTTCAACGGACGCAAAATCATCGGCACCGTGGGACAATTGCAGTTTGAAGTCATCCAATACCGCCTGCTGCACGAATACGGCGCACAGTGCCGTTGGGAACCCATTGCCCTGCACAAGGCCTGCTGGATAGAAAGCGACGACGAGGCCGAACTCGAAAACTTCAAGAAACGCAAGGCGCAATACATGGCCAAGGACCGCGAAGGACGCGATGTGTTCCTGGCCGACTCGGGCTACGTACTGCAAATGGCCCAACAGGACTTCAAGCACATACGTTTCCACTTCACGTCGGAATTCTGACCAACGAGTGGCGGACACACCACCCCGCAGGGTGCCGGACAGACTGTAACAGTCTGTCCGGCACCCTGCGTATATTACCTCCAACACAAATCCGGCTCGGCAAGACACACACCTCCTTCCAAACCGATGTCTGAATGTTATCAACAATGACTTTTTGAAAAGAAAATATTTTTTCAAAACAGCGACCTTTTCATAAGATAAGCTGCACTCGGCAAAACAATCCAAGCGAGCTTGATTGCTTTTGCGCTCATTTGCATTATCTTTGCCCGTACAATTCAATTGAAATCGTTATGAAGAACAAGCTCATCTTCCTCGTGGCCGCCACCATGTGGCTGGTCACCTCGTGTACACAACACAACAAATGCGTGGAGAATCCGTTCATTGAGTCGGCCAACACCATGACGCTCGACATAACCAAAGTAGAACTGAACGACACGGCCACGGTGCTCCACATGGATGCCTATTACCGTCCGCACTATTGGATTAAAATCAGTTCCGAATCCTATCTGCTGGCCGACGGCAAGAAATATGCACTGACCGCCACACAGGACATTGAAGCCGACTCGCTGTTCTGGATGCCCGACTCGGGCGAGGCTTCATTCCGTCTCACATTCGAACCTCTGCCCCACAACACACGTTCGTTCGACTTTATCGAGTCCGACTGCGACGAATGTTTCAAACTGTTCGGTGTGGACCTCACGGGAAAAAAACATTTCAGCCGACCGGCCGGTCTTCCGGCTGATGCCATCCGTAGCACGGAAAACATTCCCGACACTCTCCCGGCCCCGCTGTTCACCGTGGGTGAAACCGTGCTCCGCATGCACTTCCCGGGCTACCGGAAAGAACTGGTCCATGAAGCCGAAGTCTATGTCACCGACTTGCTAAATGGCCAACAACCATACACGGCTCCCATAGACCCCGAAACAGGAACGGCCGAATTGAAGTTCTGGCAATACGGCACCGCACAAGCCTTCATCGCTACCGACATGGCCACCGGAACGGTCTGGCTGGCACCGGGTGAAACCATCGACTTGTACATAGACATGCGCCAAAACGGTGTAAAACTGTTGAAACGCCGTCACCAGAAGAAAGGTACGCCTGATATCGAAAATTTCCAAAGCGTGTATGCGACGGGAACCTATGCCTGCCTATTATCCCCGGAACTGTACACGGACCAATTGCCCGAAATGAACCTGGACCTCCTGGAATTGGCCGACTACGCACTGACAGCCGATGAGTACACCCGAAAAATCATTGACGTGTATCATTCGCTTTCCGACAGCATAGCCCAAAGCACACTGCCGACAGCAGGCAAAGAAGTGGCTTTAACTACGTTGAAACAGAATGTGATTGCCGCCATGGTACAAGGTGATTTCTTCCGCACATACAACTACAGACAACGCCATGACCAATGGGACCGCAACAAACCGCTCGACATACAGATTGACCCGCTGACGGCCGAAAACCGCGCCGAAGTGTGCAGGCTGTTCCCCATTGCCGACCCCAAACTGCTCATAGGATACCACCTGTTCCACGTTGCTGAACTTGCCTACTCTTATGATATCTGGCCCAAGGAAGCCGGACTGGAAGGCACGTTCATTTCCGACCTGAAAACGGTCCTGCCCTTGGTCAAGAAGGCCAACAACGCATTGCTGACCGAAGACGACCTGAAAACCCTTGCCGGATTACAAAACCCCACCTTCTACCGGGAAGCCCTCCAAAGGATGCAGGAAAACGCACAGGCGGCACTGAAAGCCAGCGAAGGAAAGGCCATCATCGAAAAGACACCCGAAACGACAAAGGAAAAACTTTTCGATGCCATCATCGCCCCCTACAAAGGCAAAGTCATTCTGGTGGATTTCTGGAACACATGGTGCGGACCCTGCCGCATGTCCATCAAAGCCAACGAACCGCTGAAAGAAGATGAATTGAAAAGCGACGAACTGGTGTGGATTTACATTGCCAACGAAACCTCGCCCATTGTCGAATACAAGAAAATGATTCCCGACATTCGCGGCAAACATTTCCGCCTGAATGCCGAACAATGGGGCTACCTGTGCGAGCAGTTCAAGATTGACGGCATTCCATCGTACGTATTGGTTGACAAAACGGGCCGTTACGAACTGCGCAACGACTTCCGCAATCACGACCAGCTGAAAAGCACGCTGAAAGGTATGATTGAATAGGAAATGCCGCGGGAAACTTATATCCCCAGAAAGAAACCATAGAAAATTGCCAAAGAAACTATAGAAAGCTGATTCAACTTCTATAGTTTCTTTTTTTGCAGACTTCACAAAACCCAAGGCGGGTCGGCATAATAGACGTTATATCATAATGGGCAATCTGCTGCGTTGCTTTCAACACTCGGCAAAACAATTCAAGCGAGCTTGATGGGTTTTGCGCTCATTTGCATTATCTTTTCATAAGATAAGCTGCACTCGGCAAAACAATTCAAGCGAGCTTGATTGCTTTTGCACTCATTTGCATTATCTTTTCATAAGATAAGCGGCACTCGGCAAAACAATTCAAGCGAGCTTGATTGCTTTTGCGCTCATTTGCATTATCTTTGCCATTGTGTTATAAAAAGCAACAATCATGAAAGCTCTTGTAAAAGTTCGTCCCGAAAAAGGGATTTGGATGGAAGATGTACCCATGCCGGAAATGGGCGTGAATGATGTTCTCATCAAAATAAAAAAGACCGCCATATGCGGCACCGACCTGCACATATACAAATGGGATGCCTGGTCGCAAGCCACTATCAAGACCCCCATGACCATCGGTCATGAATACGTGGGCACCATTGTAGACAAAGGAAGCGGTGTAAAGAACATACAGATAGGCGACCGTGTGACCGGAGAAGGTCACATAGCCTGCGGACATTGCCGCAACTGCCGACGGGGCAAACTGCACGTGTGTGAAAACATTGTGGGAGTGGGTGTGAACCGCGACGGAGCCTTTGCCGAATACCTCTCGCTTCCGGCCGAAAACGTGGTGCGCCTTGACCCGCGCATATCCGACGACATGGCCGCCATTATGGACCCCTTCGGCAATGCCACCCACACGGCACTTTCATTCCCGCTCATAGGCGAGGACGTGCTCATTACCGGGGCCGGGCTCATAGGCATCATGGCCACCGCCATCTGCCGGTTTGCCGGCGCACGCAACATTGTGGTGAGCGACCTGAACGACTACCGGCTCGACATTGCCCGGCGCATGGGAGCCACCCTCACCATCAACCCCACAAAGGGCGAAACGGTGAAACAGGCCATCAATTCACTCCACATGCACGGCTTCGACATAGGTCTGGAAATGTCGGGCTCACCTGCTGCCTTCAAAGACATGATAGACAACATGTACAACGGCTCGAAAATAGCCCTGCTCGGCATTCTGCCCGACACAACCGCCGTCGACTGGAACAAAATCATATTCAAGGCCCTTACCCTGAAAGGTATCTACGGACGCGAAATGTGGGAAACATGGTACCAGATGGAACAGATGCTCATCACGGGACTTGACCTGTCACCGGTCATTACCCACCGCTTCAGCATAGACGATTTCCAGAAAGGTTTCGACATCATGGAGTCGGGCTCGTGCGGAAAAGTCATTTTGAACTGGGAATAAGCAAGTAAAACAGCATGCAACTGAAACTGAAAAGTATCGAGACCCCAACATACGGCCAGCTCATTCTATATCTGTTGCTGGCCGTTGTCTTGTGGTCAGCCACCTATATCGGGACATTCCACACGTACGGCATCACATCGTCCGAACTGTTCCGGGCTTTGTCGTCACAGACAAACAGTACCCTGATATGGAAAAACATAGCAAGTCTTGTGCTCACTCTGTTCAATGCCCTGCTGCTGAGGGTGCTCATCGGACGTTTTTCTTTCATAGCCTCGCGCACGGCATTGCCGGTCATCACCTTCGTAGTGCTCATTACGGTGTGGGAACCCGTGCATGCGGAGTACACAGCGCATGCAGCCCTGACCCTTTTCATCGGCAGTCTGTTTCAGTTTCTGAACATGCGACAAAATCCCGCAGCCGCAGAAAAAGCGTTTTTGGGCAGTTTGCTCATTGCCTGCGCCAGTCTGCTCATCAATGACCTGATATGTATCATGCCCGTGTGCTGGTTGGGGTTCATGTTCCTGCAAAGCCTCTCCGCACGTACCTTCACAGCCTCCGTGCTGGGTGCACTTGCTCCATGGACCATCTACTGCGCCGGCATTTATCTCACACAACCCGAATATGACTGGAGCAGACTGTTCCACATATATTTCTCACCTGGATTCAGCATGGACAGTCTGATGATTCCCACCCGCATCTACATAGGAGTGTTGTTCATACTGTTTTTCATCATGCTGGCCGGCACGTACAGCGACTTTCTGCAAAAAGCCACAAGCACACGGCGCAACATCAATTTCATGCTGGTCATGCTGACGTTTTTCCTGCTGGTATTCCTGTCGCAGGACGAGTTCGACGGCAAGCTGTTTCCTTTCATTGCCCTCTGCTTCTCCATATTCATTGCCAATGTATATTCCCTGAAGAAAAACAATTTCTATCTGGGCACGTATCTTGTGTTTCTGACAGTCAACCTCCTTTTTCTCATCTTTAACTTCATTTGGTAATGCCCGGACTCACCGAACTTGGACTTTTAGGACTTTTCATTGCTTCTTTTCTGGCAGCGACGGTAGTTCCGTTCAGCTCGGAAGTCGTGTTCAGCGCACTGGCGTTCGGAGGGTTCGACCTGTGGACCTGCGTATTCGTGGCCACGGCTGGCAACTGGCTCGGAGGCATGACCTGCTACGGACTGGGACGGCTCGGCAAAATGAAGTGGATTGAAAAATTTACCGGTGTGAAAAAGGGAAAAATCGACCGCATGGCCGACAAAGTGCAACGTCACGGCAACTGGCTTGCATTCTTCTCCTTCCTGCCCGGAGTGGGCGATGTCATTGCCGTGGCCGCCGGTTTCTTCCGATGCAATGTCTGGATTGTGACCTTCTCCATCCTGCTCGGTAAATTCTTCCGCTACGTAGTGTGGATGTGGGTAAACGGGTTGTTCCTGTAACTACCCAATGGCTACCACTCCACCTTTTCAAAGCATACGGATAAAAGCATCCACATCTTCTTCGCGCGTGGCCCAGTCGGTGACAAAACGCACCACACTTTCGGTTTCACCACGCGGTCCCCACAGTTCGAATGTGGCATACGCAGAAAGCCGGTCGATGGTTTCGTTGGGCAGGTAAACGAACTGCTGGTTGGTGGGCGAATCCATGTAAAGCCTGTATTCTTTGGCCACGAAAGCCGCTTTCAGTTTCAATGCCAAACGCACGGCATGTCCTCCAATACGCTCGTACAGACCATCGGTAAACAGCGTGGCAAACTGTATGCCCAGCAAACGTCCCTTGGCCAGCAACGCGCCGTGCTGTTTGACCAGCGAGAAGAAATGAGGAAGCTGTTGCGGGTCGGGCACCACCACGGCTTCGCCGAAAAGGGCCCCCACTTTGGTACCGCCAATGTAAAACACATCGCACAGGCGGGCGATGTCTTTCAAGGTCACATCCGCCTGTTCAGCGGCCAATCCATAGCCCAACCTGGCTCCGTCCATGTAAAGGGGAATATGCGCCTTGCGGCACACACGGCTCAACGCCTCCAGTTCGGACAAGGTGTACAGCGTACCCAGTTCGGTAGGATGCGACACATAGACCATGCCCGGAGCTACCATGTGGGCATACGTCTCATCGCGATAGAAATCGTCGATATACCGTTCAACATCGGCCGCATCGAGTTTGCCATCGTGCGAAGGCAACACCAGCACTTTATGTCCCGAAGCCTCTATGGCTCCGGCCTCGTGCACGTTGATATGCGCCGTTTCCGTAGCCAGCACACCCTCATGACGGGCCAACAAGCCATCAATGACCGTGGCATTGGTCTGTGTGCCGCCCACCAGAAAATACACGGCCGCATCGGGTTTGCCACATGCCTGGCACACCAGTTCCTTGGCCTGACCTGTGTACACATCGTTGCCGTATCCGGCCGTCTGCTCCATGTTCGTCTCCAACAGGCGGCGCATCACTTCGGGATGAGCCCCCTCCATATAATCCGTATCAAAATGTATCATAATTATTTTTTATCAAGCTACAACACCTTCATCCGTGTACGCGCTGTCACCCGTTTCTGCAGCAGGTCAACTCCGCTCCAGCACATCAATGCGACGGAAGCTCCCACTGCCAGCGTACCCGAACGCGTACACTCCAGCGCCGGATAATACACACTGCCGGCCAACACTGTGAGCAACGGGAAACGGGAAAGAAAAGGAGCGGAAACGGCAAGCAGGTCATTCAGCACAGCAGGTTCATCCGTACCGAAGTCGAACAGCCAGGGCTTGTGTGTGTCAGCAGAAGGACACTCCGGACAAATCCCTGCAGAAAGGTCTATATAGCTGTATTTCCGGTGCAGGGAGTTCAACTGCTCGGACGAGAGCCTTTGCCTGGGCGAACAGACAGCCGCAGAAATCACCCCATCGACAAACAAGGTACGGGCCGACTCGGCACAGCCGTTTCCCAACGGGAACAAATCGGTTATCCGGCCGGAGTCACTGTCGTGTTCCACCACCCAATGACGCAACAGTCCTTCGGGCGGAGCATACAGGTACTGACTGCAAAACCGCCGTTTCATACACGCACCATCCTCACCCTGTTTTTCCGGAATACAAAATCAGTCGTCTCGCCAGGCAACGGGAACAGACGGTAACGGAACGTGCGCAACGCTTCATGCCGGCGGGTTTTCAAGCGCAATTCTTCCTGAACATCCACATCGAACCTGCGCAACAGGCGAATGCTGTCGACGTGCGTATGCCACACCTCAAGACACGAATCCGAGCGGAAGAAACAGCCGTAGAGCGAATCAATCTTTTCACCGTCCCGAGCACGGAGACGCAAAGTGTAACGACGCAAGGTGTCATCCGCATGCAACGGTACATAGGCGCTATCCACCCGTCCTCCGGCATAGTGAAGGTTGAAATGTGCATGCATCCCGGCACACGAATCGCCCCGACCAACCTGTAAAAGGAAATGAAGTTCGTACAAGTCGTCCATCATAAGGGTTGTGTCGGCAATGCTGAATGTCAACTGCCTGCGCGACAAAGAATCATGCTGTGCCACAAAGCGAATCGAGTCCTTCCACAGGTTTACGCTTTCCAGCACTTTCGGCATGAGTTTGTGGTATTTGCCGGCTTTCACGGCAGCTTCTTCATCGCTGAGGCGGGTAATTACACGAACATATATTTTCTCGAACCGTTCCGGATCCCGACAATACCACACAAGAGACGAATCGAACTGCTCCCGCGTAACCAAATGGTTTCCTAAAACCGCCTCATAATACTTGTCGCGCTCTTCGGGTTTGAGGGTACGGTAGCGTTCCGACGAAAAAATGCCATCCAACGTATGCATATCGACCAACACATCCGTCATTTCCCTCATGTCAAGCACCTCTTTCGGACGGTTCGAACAGGAAAGAAACAGAAACAGAAGTCCTGCAAATGCCAACAGTTTATTCTGCCACTTCAACATGTTCTTTCTTTTTACCATCCAACGTATCGTTAAATTCTTTGCGGAAAAACAGCAGTATGAGAAAAACAGCCACCGTTATCGCCGAATCGGCGATATTGAATACAGGACTGAAAAACAGGGTTTCTCCAGCCGCATTGCGTATAATGGGGAAGTAGAGCATGTCTACCACCTTGCCATGAAAGAACGGAGCGTATCCTCCACCTTCAGGCAGGAAAGCCGCCACATCGTAATAGGTACTTTCTCCGAACAGCACCCCGTAAAAAACGGAATCGAATATGTTTCCTGCCGCTCCTGCCAACAACAGCGAAATGACAAGCACATAGCCCGTACGCACCTTCCTCTTTATCAGCAAATGCAGATAATAACCCAAAAAGCACACCGCAATAATGCGGAAAACGGTAAGGAACAGTTTGCCGCCAAACTCCATGCCGAAAGCCATTCCGTTATTTTCTATAAAATAAATCTGAAACCAGTTGAACACATCGACATGCTCGCCGATGGTAAAGTTCAACTTAATGTAAATTTTGGAAATCTGGTCAATCAGCAGAACGACCAGAATAAGAAGAATGGCTTTTACTCGTGTTGACATTATATAAGTAACCCGTAAAAATTAAACGACACTATTTTCCTGTTTTCAGTAACTCATCTTTTTAATTGATTTTCAAGAGTTACTTATGGTGGGTTCTATAAATTACCCGCCTTTTTATAAAATTATACTTTCTGGGTCGGCTCTTATCCGCTTTTTGTTTTTATGCGGCATCTTTTGTTTTTCATCTTCAATCGCTTAGCCCGCTAAGCTCTTTTGATGGAAAAACAAAAGATGCCCGCCTAAAAAGCAAAAATCACAAATAAGGCAATTTATAGAACCCACCTTATAATAATTTTTATGCACATAAAACCGAAACCCAACGGCAGGAAAAGACGCGCAGATTCATTCCGCCGGCTCATTCCGCTTGTCTATAACGGCAAACGACTCACAGGCTCCGGCAACCGTATGGCACGAAACGACAAACCACCAAGGCAACAGAATTCATACGTGTCTTAGTGGTTTGTTTTTATGCAATGACAATTGTTATTTCTTTTCGCTTTCCTTGGCCTCAATGCTCAGCGTAGCGTGCGGAACAGCCCGAAGACGTTCTTTCGGAATAAGTTTGCCGGTTTCACGACAAATGCCGTAAGTCTTGTTTTCTATGCGCACCAGTGCAGCCTGCAAGTGTTGTATGAACTTCATC
The DNA here is from genome assembly GCA_949285425.1 of uncultured Porphyromonadaceae bacterium. Classification (GTDB taxonomy): domain Bacteria; phylum Bacteroidota; class Bacteroidia; order Bacteroidales; family Paludibacteraceae; genus QVMH01. The sequence continues at coordinate 25,471 of CASEAJ010000092.1, read as the reverse complement.
TGACGCTGTGCCAACCGTCCGGCCTCTTCCTTCGACAAGGTGGCGGCTCCTTCCTCCAATACTTTGAATGTAGGCGATGTATCGGCAACATCATTCCCGTCCAAGTTATTCAAACTCTTGCGCAACTGTTCATAATCCCTCTGCGCCTTATCCAGCTTCTCGTTTATAATCTGACGGAATTCTTCCAGTTCAGCATCGGTGTATCTTGTCTTTTCTTCCGACATAACTACCTCCATTTTTGTATTAATTGATGATATGATGACTGTGTTTTTCTTACCCTGCGAAAATAGGCAATTTGCCCCTAACACACAAACAAAAATCACACTTATTTCAAAAGCATGACCCCACGAAGGGTTCATGCCTTTTTCACATCCATCCGAACCACATAGTCATCGATTTCGAGTTCCTGTGCATTGTCCAGATGTTCTACCAGCCTTATGGCATCCGCCAACGTCTGCGAGGCGATATAGTCCGAATATTCCTTCACAGCTTCGTTGATTTCGCTGCGCATTTCTATTTCAACCACAATCTTGTCCACTATTTCATATCCGTTGGCCTTGCGTATGTTCTGAATACGGTTAATCAGGTCGCGGGCCACCCCTTCGCGGTAAAGTTCATCGGTCACGGTAATGTCGAGTGCCACGGTCAGTTTGCCTTCGTTGGCCACCAGCCATCCCGGCATGTCTTCCGTGAATATTTCCACATCATCGGCCGTAAGCACCACATCACCCGAAACAAGCGAGAGCACATATTCCCCTTTGCGTTCTATCTCACCGATCTGTTCTTTCGTGAAAGCGGTCAGTTCACGGGCTATTTCCTTCATCTGCTTGCCGTACTTTTTACCCAGCACCTTGAAGTTGGGCTTTATCTTCTTCACCAGATTTTCCATGTCGGCATCGGGCGAAATGATATCCAGTTCCTTGATGTTCACTTCGGCCTTGATCAGTCCGGCTACATACTGCAAACGAGCATACACCGTTTCGTCCTGTGCCGGAACAACCGCTTTCATCAAGGGCTGACGCACTTTCTTGTCGGCCTTGCGACGCAAAGCCAGAATCATGGACGAGGTCTGCTGTGCCAGCTGCATGCAGGCTTCCAGCTCTTCATCAATCAAAGCCTCGTTGCAAATGGGGAAATCGGCCAGGTGTACCGATTCGTGGGTGTCCTTACCAGTCGCTGCATTCAGGTCGAGGAACAGGCGGTCGGCAAAGAACGGGGCGATAGGAGCCATAAGACGTGCCACCGTTTCCAGACAAGTATAAAGTGTCTGATAGGCCGATATTTTGTCTTCGTCATATTCACCGCCCCAATAACGTTTGCGGTTCAGACGCACGTACCAGTTGCTCAGGTTTTCGCACACGAAGTCGGAAATGGCCCGACCGGCACGGGTCGGTTCAAAGTCTTCGTAATACTCGGTCACTTCCTTCACCAGCGTGTTAAGCAACGATATGATCCAACGGTCTATTTCCGGCCGTTTTTCCATCGGTATTTCCGCTTCGGCATAGCTGAACTTGTCCACATTGGCATACAGCGCAAAGAACGAGTAGGTGTTGTACAGCGTTCCGAAGAATTTGCGGCGCACTTCCTCAACGCCTTCCACATCGAATTTCAGGTTATCCCATGGCGATGAGTTGGTCATCATGTACCAGCGCAAGGGGTCGGAGCCGTATTTTTCTATGGTCGAGAACGGGTCGACGGCATTGCCCAGTCGTTTGGACATTTTGTTTCCGTTCTTGTCGAGCACCAATCCGTTGGAGATGACGTTCTTGAAGGCCACCGAACCCTTCACCATCGTGCTGATGGCATGCAGGGTGAAGAACCAGCCGCGTGTCTGGTCCACGCCTTCCGAAATGAAGTCGGCCGGATAGAACGAGCCCGAATCAATCAGTTCCTTGTTTTCAAACGGATAGTGCAGTTGTGCGAAAGGCATGGCTCCCGAGTCGAACCACACATCAATCAGGTCGGTCTCGCGCTTCATCGGTTTTCCGCTCGGTGACACCAATATGATATTATCCACAAACGGACGGTGCAAGTCTATGTTTTCCGGCGCATAGTTCGCATCCGAATAGTCACCCACCTTGAACGAGCGGTAGGGATTTTCGGTCATCAGCCCCGCCTTCATCGACTTTTCTATTTCAGCCATCAGTTCTTCCATGGAGCCGATGCACAATTCTTCGGTTCCGTCTTCCGTGCGCCAGATGGGCAACGGCGTACCCCAGTAACGGCTGCGCGAAAGATTCCAGTCCTGCAGGTTTTCCAGCCATTTGCCGAAACGGCCCGTACCCGTAGACTGAGGCTTCCAGTTGATGGTTTCATTCAACTTCATCATTTCCTCCCGGCAGGCGGTCGTACGGATGAACCAGCTGTCGAGCGGATAATACAGCACCGGCTTGTCCGTGCGCCAGCAGTGCGGATAATTGTGCGTATGTTTTTCAATTTTGAACACCAGACCCTGCTGTTTCAGCATGACACACAAGTCCACATCCAGCGTTTCCGCATCGGCGGGCAAGGCCGGGTCATAGGCGTTCTTCACAAAACGTCCGGCCCAGGGTCCATACAGTTCCACATTGACGAAGTTCTTCACATATTCCTCATCCAAATCTTCTATCCGGTAGAATTTGCCGGTCATGTCCACCATAGGACGCCGGTTGCCGTTCTTGTCGAGCAACAGCATGGGCGGCACTCCGCTTTGCTTGCCCACCCGGTCGTCATCGGCACCGAATGTCGGTGCAATGTGTACGATACCGGTACCATCCTCGGTTGTCACATAGTCGCCCAGAATGACACGGAACGCTCCTTCACCCGGGTTCACCCATGGCATGAGCTGTTCGTAGCGAATGCCTTCCAGGGCCGTACCTGCACATTCTGCGCCCAACACGCGGAAAGGTATGTTCTTGTCGCCCGGCTTGTAGTCTTCCATGAGCAGTTCGGCATTTTTCGGATTGAAATGAGCCGACTGCAGTTCTTTTGCAACCACATACATGGCCTTTTCACCGGTATAGGGGTTGAAACTTTCCACCAGCACATATCGGATAGACGGTCCCACACACAGGGCCGTATTCGATGGCAAGGTCCACGGGGTGGTGGTCCAGGCCAGTATGTAAAGATTCTTCACGCTTCCGGCTTCCATACCGAAGGCCTTTTCTGCGGCAGCGTAACTGTCGGGCTGCACCCGGAACTGGGCCACACAGGTCGTATCCTTCACATCGCGGTAACATCCCGGCTGGTTCAGTTCGTGCGTACTCAAACCCGTACCGGCTGCCGGCGAATAAGGCTGTATGGTATAGCCCTTATAAAGCAGTCCTTTGTTGTAAAGCTGTTTCAACAGCCACCACAACGACTCGATGTAGCGGTTGTCATACGTAATGTAGGGCCGCTCCATATCCACCCAATATCCCATGCGGTTGGTCAGTTCCTCCCATTCACGGGTATATTTCATCACGTCCTTGCGGCAAGCGGCGTTATAATCGTTTACGGAAATCTTTTTGCCTATATCTTCCTTCGTTATGCCCAAAGCCTTTTCCACACTCAGTTCCACAGGCAGTCCGTGCGTGTCCCAACCGGCCTTGCGTTTCACCAGAAAACCTTTCATGGTCTTGTAGCGGCAGAACACATCCTTCAGCGTGCGTGCCAGCACGTGGTGAATGCCGGGCAATCCGTTGGCCGAAGGAGGTCCTTCATAAAACACGAAAGTTGGATGTCCCTCGCGGGTTGCTATGCTTTTTTGAAAGATACTCCGCTCGTTCCAGCGTTCGAGGAAAGCCTTGTTGACTTCCGACAAATTCAGATTCTGATATTCGGCAAATTTCTTTTCCATATACTATAATCTCCTTGACTATCTGTTTTCTTTGGGTTGCAAAAGTACATAAATATTATGAATTATCACACGGTTTGCCACTATTCTCTGAATCAGCACCAACCATTAATCAGCAACCGTTCCATCCGCACTCCCGCTACCCGACCGGTCTACACCTCTTCCGCGGCCGCATTCACAAACTGCACCGTGGCGGCCGTTATCACCCCCGCCGTTTCAGTGCGGAGACGGCTATCGCCCAACGACACGGGACGGAATCCGGCGGCAATCGCCCGCTGCACCTCGTCCGTGCTGAAATCGCCTTCGGGACCTATCAGCACCAGCACATCCGTTCCCCGGCCGCACAACTGCTGAAGCAGCGTTTTCTCGCCCTCGTAGCAGTGGGCTATGAAACGGCGTTCGGTCCGGTCAGCGCGCAACAGGTCGTCCAACCGGCACAAAGGATTCAGCACCGGGAAACGCGACTTCAACGACTGCTTGGCCGCCGAAACAATGATTTTTTCGAGACGTTCGGGCTTGATGATTTTCCGCTCCGAAAAGCGGCTTACGAACGGAGTGATTTCATCCACCCCTATTTCCGTAGCCTTTTCAACGAACCATTCCATCCGGTCCATGTTCTTGGTTGGGGCAATGGCTATGTGCAGACGGTAGGGATGACCGCCTATTTCGGGCAGTTCCTCCAACCCTTCAACCTGGCATTTTTTGGGATGCGGCTGCGATATGACCGCACGGAAAAAGCCGCCGACACCGTCCACAATCCGTATGGCATCGCCGGCCTGCAGGCGCAACACCCGCACGGCATGCCCCGACTCTTCTTCGGGCAACACCGGTGTCACACGTATGTCGGGAGCATAAAACAACGGAGCCCCCTCCACATCACCCGAAAGGGCATTTTTGTGCAAATCAGACATATCCACCTAAAAAAAAGAGGAAGCCCCCTCTACGTTCCCTGCCCCGAAGTCACGAAACGACTCCGCCTGCAAGGGGAACATGGAGGGGGATTCCGAGCTATCAATAAATTTCTCCTTTAGCCGCCAACAGCGTGTTCTTCAGCAACGACACGATGGTCATGGGACCTACCCCTCCGGGCACCGGCGTAATGAACGAACACAGAGGAGCCACTTCGTCAAACTTCACATCGCCACACAGGCGGAAACCCGATTTCTTTGTCGCATCGGGCACACGGGTGGTTCCCACATCGACAATCACAGCACCCGGCTTCACCATGTCGGCAGTCAGGAATTCGGGCCGGCCCAAAGCCGCTATGATGATGTCGGCCTGCAAGCATATTTCCTTCAGGTCCTTCGTGCGGCTGTGACACACCGTCACCGTGGCATCGCCCGGACAGGCTTTCTGCATCATGAGCGAAGCCACCGGTTTTCCCACGATATTGCTGCGGCCTATCACCACACAACGCTTGCCGGCAGTCGGTATCTCGTAACGCTTCAGCAGTTCCATGATTCCCGCCGGAGTCGCCGACACATAGCAAGGCAACCCAATGGACATGCGCCCCACATTGATGGGGTGGAAACCGTCCACATCCTTGCGGTAATCAATGGCCTCAATCACTTTCTGTTCCGAAATGTGTTTCGGCAAAGGCAACTGCACAATGAAGCCATCCACATCGGGGTCGGCATTCAGTTTGTCTATCTCGGCCAGCAGTTCCTCTTCGGTAATCGTGTCCTCAAACGCCAGACGGGTCGAGGTGAACCCCACCTGTTCGCACGACTTCACCTTGTGCGCCACATAAGTCTCGCTGCCGCCATCGTGGCCGACAATAATCACTGCCAAATGCGGCCGTTTCTTTCCAGCGGCCACCATTTGTTTCACTTCTTCCGCAATTTCCGCCTTCACCTGGTCGGCAATTGCTTTTCCATCGATAAGTCTGTACATAATGATTTCCATTCGCAGGCCCCCTCTCTCCGCCGGGAGAGAAAGACCCGCATTTATTGGTTATCCCGCAGGCGACGGTCCCTCCGGCTTACTGCACGGCCGAAACAAGCGTAACCACCGGGGTCAAACATGAATATTTCTCCAAACGGTATAACCGATTATCAGCAGCAAAATGACATAAATGGCGCGTTCACCAAACAAGCGTTTCCTCCATTTCAGCATTTTCTCGCCCGGTTCGCGCACCATTCCCCACGCAAAGCCCAGTGCCAAGTAGGGCACGGCCAGCACCATCAAGGCATTCAACCGAAAGGCCGACAACACATCGCCGTGCAACAAGGCATGAATGGCACGCTGCGAACCGCAACCCGGACAATCCCATCCGGTCAGCATTTTGAACGGACATTTCGGAAAAACGACATGTTCCGCCGGGTCAAACACAAAGTAAAGCACCGAAAGCACCAGCAACAGCACCGCCGACACCCCCCATTTCAACAGCATTTGCCGATTATGCAACTTCACACCGCAATATACCGAACAAATTTCACTTCATCACATAGAAGACATGACACCGGCAAAGACCCCGGCTACCGCCAGTATCAAATACAATACGCATATTATCACACCACTGGCCACAGCCCAAATCGTCCATTTACGGGCATTGGCCGAAGCCTGGGCCGCGCCTTCCACATCGCCCGCATAAAAACGCGATTCTACCCGCGAAGCATTCACAATGCCCGCAATGCCAAAAGGCAGACAACAGAATAACGTCACTAAAATCGATTCCACCAGCCAGGTTTTCGGAGGCATTTGTTTCGGAGCCTGCGATTCCGCAGGTTGTTGCATGTTTTCTTCCATGATTTTTGTTTTTTTCGTTAATATATAATAAAGTGTATATCTGCGCAAAAACAGACCATCGGGTTGCCGGTTTTCAGGAAAAAGTTGTCAAACACCTACGAAACACGTTCTGTTTCAACCCAAACAACCTTCAACCGACTGTCCGTTCACAACCAATTCACACATTGTAAGAGTCAGAAACGGCAACACCTACCAATATCAGAATCAAATAAATCAATACAACCAGTGCCACCAGACCGATTCCGACCCAAAAACTGATCATTACCCACCGCCGGGCCTTGTCCGATGCCTGTTCCGCCCCTTCCACATCGCCTGCATAAAAGCGCGACTCCACCCGCGAAGCATTGACAATGCCCGGAATGCCGAGTGGCCAGCAACAAAACAGGGTGACCAATATAGACTCGGTGAGCCACGACTTGGGTGGCTGTTGCCGGTGCACCGATGCCACAGGTCGCGGAGCAGGAGGCGGTTCAGGATGGAAACGGGGTGGCACCAGTTCGAACAGTTCCTCCAGTTCCGGTAGGCTTTCCGCCCGGGCCCACTCCTTCATGCCCTGACACCACACCTGCGTGTCGCGCCGGATATTTTCCTGTTTCAGCTCCTCCAGCGTAAACGGACCGAAATTCGTTGTGCCGTCGGTATAAAAATATTTTTTCATGTCTTGCGGTGTTTATCTTTATACTGAAAGAAGTTATCGGGTCGAAGACATTCGGTTCACGCCCGCTATCCGCCACTCGCTCCTATCTTCTCTTCCCCGCCTTCATTTTTCCTTTCTGCAAGGTCACCGCGCGCATCAGCTTGCTGGTCTGGTCAAACTGTTTCAGCAGGCGGTTCACCTCCACAATGCTCGTGCCGCTGCCGGCCGCTATGCGCGCCTTGCGGCTGCCGTTAAGCACCCCGGGATTGGCCCGTTCGTAGGGAGTCATGGAATAGATAATGGCCTCAATGCCCTTGAACGCATTGTCGTCTATCTCCACATCCTTCAAAGCCTTGCCCATGCCCGGAATCATGGAAGCCAGGTCCTTGATGTTCCCCATTTTCTTGATTTGCTGTATCTGCCCGATGAAATCGTTGAAGTCGAACTGGTTTTTCGCAATCTTCTTTTGCAGACGGCGGGCCTCTTCTTCGTCATACTGTTCCTGCGCACGTTCAACGAGCGACACAATATCGCCCATTCCCAGAATGCGGTCGGCCATACGTGCCGGGTGGAACACATCGAGCGCATCCATTTTTTCGCCCGTACCCACAAACTTGATGGGCTTGTTCACCACCGAACGGATGGAAAGCGCGGCACCGCCGCGGGTGTCGCCATCGAGTTTGGTAAGTACCACGCCGTCGAAGTCGAGCCGGTCGTTGAATTCCTTCGCCGTATTCACCGCATCCTGCCCTGTCATGGCATCCACCACAAACAGAATTTCCTGCGGCCGTATGGCCTCCTTGATGGCAGCAATCTCGTTCATCATCTCCTCGTCCACAGCCAGACGTCCCGCCGTGTCCACAATCACCACATCATGCTGTTGCTGCCGGGCGTGCTTGATGGCGTTTTCGGCTATCTGCACCGGGTTCTTGTTGCCTTCTTCCGCATACACCGGTATGCCGAGCTGTTCGCCCAGCACCTTCAACTGCTCGATGGCCGCCGGACGATACACGTCGCACGCCACCAGCAACGGGCGTTTGCCTTTCTTCGACTTCAGCAGGTTGGCCAGCTTGCCCGAGAAGGTCGTCTTACCCGACCCCTGCAAGCCCGACATCAATATCACGGCCGGACTGCCCTTGAGGTTCACATCCACGCTCGTGCCGCCCATGAGCGCAGCCAGTTCGTCGTGCACTATTTTCACCATGAGCTGGTTCGGCTTCAACGAATTGAGCACATCCTGCCCCAAAGCCTTTTCCTTTACCGTTTCCGTAAAGACCTTCGCCGTCTTGTAGTTCACGTCGGCATCCAGCAAAGCCTTGCGCACATCCTTCAACGTTTCCGCCACGTTGATTTCGGTAATCTTACCTTGTCCCTTCAGTATCTTGAACGACCGCTCCAGCCGCTCGCTTAACGATTCAAACATATGTCTATTGTAATTTACTTGTACACCGGCCGAACCGGCCAACACTTTTCGCACTTGCAAAGATAATGAAAGACAAGCTCAGATACAAATAAATTGAAAACTGATGGCTGGAATTTGGGAACGACCCCGCGCCATATCTTTTTCCGGCAACTGTTTTCAACCTGGTCGCAAATTGCAATGTCATGAAAAAGAGAGAACAAGGACCCGATTTCCCGGCACAAGCCATTGGATGTGTCAAAGAAAATGATTAGGTTTGCAAGTGGGTTCTTGTTTTTTTCGACGGACATGTCCTCATGCGGGAAACAACAGCAATTGGCAACAGCAAATCACAAAAACAGAAACAACAGATTACCAAACATTTGCAACATACCCGCAAAGAAAAAAAAAGGACTATAGAAAACACATCAAAATACTATAGAAAGTTGCTTCATCTTCTATAGAATATTGATCAAGATACTATAGTATTTTCACTCACTTTCTATAGTATTTTTTGTCACCTGAACGCGTGTGCATTTTCGGCAATTATGTCAGAAAAAATACACAAAATTCTGAACAGTATTAAAATATCATAATATGAAATCACTGATTGTTACATTTTTTGTTTGCTTCTTTATTACTTTATCGGTTGCATTGTTTCTAATGAATCGTTCCCCTTTACAGAGCGTTATTTATTCAATAGTAGCTTCATTTGTTGTAATGCTTTCTTTGAAATATCTACAAAAGAAAAACAGTAAAAAGTAAGGAGCTTTTTAATCTTAATCACATCCGGCTTGACGGGAGCAACGGTTTTCGTACCCCTACCCCATTGCGGGATACGGAGGGAGGCGAAGCCGCTTTCTCTTTCTCTCTTTCTCTCTTTCTCTTGTTTCAGTTTTAGTTTTAGTTTAATATTAATATTCCCGTTTTGACTTCCATTTTGACTTCCATTTTGACTTCCATTTTGACTTCCATTTTGACTTTCATATTGAAAGTGCAGTGTGTAGGTGCCCCCATCGCGGCGGATTTCAATCCGCCCGCTAATTTATCATAAGGATTTATAATCAATGACTGGTGTTTGTCAAAAAAAACATGTATCTTGCTAGCGGATTACAAATCCTGACAACCAGGAAAAGCAGGATTGCAAATTCGGCTTGACGGATTTTAAATACTGATTTATGCAAAAAGAATTGACATTAAAACAAAACGTCATCCTTGTGATCGTTTCATTCATTGTACTTATCGTAACTGCCACATTCATGCGAAAGAGGCAAGAAAGAGAAGAAGAAAAAAGGGCATATATTTATGCTAATGGAGTTGAAACTGTGGGAAGGATTACTCACAGAAGTATGACTAAAAACAGAAAGCGAAGTTCCTGTTATGGAGTGCATTTTGATTTTGTTATAGGTGGAGACACCATCTATAAGTATCAAGATCTTTTTTATGATACATACTTATATGAATGGGCCATAACAGGTATGAAATACAGGGTGAAATATTTACCCGAATCGCCCCAAGAGAATGCGGTCATATACATAGAAGAGCCCATCGACAGTGAATATGTTAACATAGAAAAAGAGCGAAAGCGCATTATTGAAGCTGGAGGGCATCTCAAAAATGCCCGTAAAATGGAAGACATACAATATCTGATTCCAATTGAATATCGGAATTGAGTTCCTGATGTCGCGATGAATTTGCAATTCGTCCTCCCGGTCGCGGCAGATTTGCAATCCGTCCGCTAATTTATCATAAGGATTTACAATCCGATGACTGGTGTTTGTCAAAAAAACATGTATCTTGCTAGCGGATTACAAATCCTGATAACCAGGAAAAGCAGGATTGCAAATTCGGCTTGACGGGAGCAACGGTTTTCGTACCCCTACCCCATTGCGGGATACGGAGGGAGGCGAAGCCGCTTTCTCTTTCTCTTGTTTCAGTTTCAGTTTTAGTTTAATATTAATATTCCCGTTTTGACTTCCATTTTGACTTTCATTTTGAAAGTGCAGTGTGTAGGTGCCCCGGTCGCGGCGGATTTGCAATCCGTCCGCTAATTCATCATAAGAATTTACAATCCTATGACTGTGTTTGTCAAAAAAACATGTATCTTGCTAGCGGATTGCAAATCCTGATAAAAGGGAAGGCCGGATTACAAATCCGACTTGACGGAGGGTTTTACATATTAAATGGCATACGGTAATTATGAGGAAAATAAATTTAATATTACTTTTTAATTGGATGTTCATTCCTTTTTTGATTGGAGAAACATTAGTACAAAATATAAAAAACATTTACAATAAATTAGACTCTGCTCTCTATACAAATAATGTCATTCTTTCTTATAAAGAACATGAACTGGAAATGATTGAGGAAACAGAAAGGTTTGTTCTGAAGATGAATTATCCTGAAGATTCTGTTCTTGTAAAGAATAAACTTGATGACATTATGGAGTGCTATCGAAGAGTAATGCAATCACCTTTATTTGATGAAAGACTGCTTGATGAAAGAAGGCGAGAAAGAAGGCTTTTAGAAGAAGGACGAGCAATGGCAAATGTTTATTTAAACATAAAAGACTCTATCTTGAGAAACTTTGTTTTGGATAGCTTAACAATTGCCCACAGCACAAATTCTTTAAAAGAAAATTACACACAATTGATTTATCAACTTGAAACACTTCCGGTACACTTTGTCTTGAATCTGGAGATAGACACATGTAGTTTGTCGGATATCGGTCTTATTCAGCTATTACCCGATATGGGACCTTTACCATTCAATCTTTTTTGTTTTACAAAAAACTATAAAGGAGGTTTATATATTTACTGTAAAAACGGGACGTATTCCTGGCAAGATTCAGGATACCGTACGTTTTCTCGACGACTGGGGAAAAATGCCCCCAAAGTGTTCAGACGAATTATGAGAAAACGTCCGGACTATTTGTTATATTGTTCGCAATTGGAAGGAATGAATACTATTCTTTATATGAAAAATGAATGTATCTATGTATATCGAATTATTGAAATGGAGGAATATGAACTAAATGAATACTTGGAAAAGTTCAAGGACCGTATTGTTGAAACGTGAGTTTTTTGAAGTCGTAACCCCGGTCGCGGCGGATTTCAATCCGCCCGCTAATTTATTATCAGGATTTACAATCCGATGACTGGTATTTGTCAAAAAAAAACATGTATCTTGCTAGCGGATTACAAATCCTGATAACAGGGAAAGCCGGATTTGTAATCCGGCTTGACGGAGAATTTATTTTTAATTTATTTTCTTGTTTGTCTATTAAATAATATAAACACCAGAGACATGAAAACGTTAATACTCATATTGTTAATAATTATTTGGTCGGATACGGCAGGTAAAATACAGGCACAAAAACGTCTTTGCGAGATAAATGATTCTATCATTGGACTAATAGATAAAACTATCGAAAAAGATTTGCAGAATGCTGGTTGTGATGTCAGCATCTTCAGAATTAATGATTCGATACAATTTGTTGCACATTGTTGCATAATAGAGGCTTACTACCGCCCCAAATTGCATAATATTTTTTGGCTTTTTAATGTTTCGGAAAAAATGAGGGACAAGTGGTTTCGACAGAATGGTATTTTTCACATTCGGAAAGAATTCTATGCAGATGCTTATCGGGCATATATAAGGGAATATGGCCAATTTCCATATGAGTTGATTTTGTATTTTCGATGCCGTTTTATTACATATTGTCAAGGTTTACCCCCAGAAAGTGCCATGTATGGTGATTATAGGATAAAACCAAAGGAAGATGGGATGCTGATCCTTAATAAAAAATTGGAGGTGTTGCAAAACATGAATTGCATTACGGAACGATATAGGAAAGAATTTTGAAAAGAACCCCCGGCCGCGGCGGATTTGCAAAAAAACCAAAAATCAACAGCTTTTCCCATACATAAACCGTTGGAAATATCGGAGAGCAAGCCCAACCGAACAGAAGTGCCTTCTTCCGATTACAGCGTTTACTCAAAACAACAGACATACACACAAACACATAAATCAACCCATCGCATGAAATCAACCCATCGTATGAAACGCCTTCCGCTCGTACTGCTTTCGCTCCTTTTTCTGTGCCCGACAACAAGCAAGGGAGAAGTCAAATTGCCTGCAATATTGGGCAACCACATGGTATTGCAACAACAGTGTACCATAAAACTATGGGGGCACAGCAACCGAAAACAAGTCAAAATACAGACATCATGGGACCGTGAAACCTATCAGGCCAAAACCAACGAACTGGGCTACTGGGAAGTTGAAGCAAGGACCGGAGAAGCCGGTGGGCCGTACACCATCCTGTTCAACGATGGAGACCTTGTCGAACTGGAAGACATTTATTTGGGAGAAGTATGGTTCTGCTCGGGACAGTCCAACATGGAAATGCCGGTAAAGGGTTTTTACGGACAACCCGTTCTGCATTCCATGGAAACCATAGCCGATGCGCATGCCGACACGCCGATACGCCTCTTCACGGTCAAGCACAACCCGGCCCACCGGAAACAGGACAGCTACCACATGAGTTCATGGGTCACCCACGAACCTGCACAGGTGGCCGACTTCAGCGCTACGGCCTATTTTTTCGGGAAGCAACTGTACAACACGCTGCGAGTTCCCATCGGATTGATACACTCCAGTTGGGGAGGTTCATGCATTCAGGCATGGATGTCATCCGAATCGCTTCAATTGTATCCCGAAATATCACAAAAACATTTGCAAGAAAACAGCGAAGTAAAACAACCACATGCGGTTGCATCCATGCTATACAACGGCATGGTATATCCTTTCCGGAACGTCAAGATAAAGGGAGTGATATGGTATCAGGGAGAATCCAACAGAAAAGACCCCGAACAATACCTGTCCCTGTTCAAGACTTTCGTACAAGACTGGAGAAGTCTTTTTCACGACAAAGACCTGCCTTTCTATTATGTACAGATAGCCCCCTACCGGTATGAGAAAAGCGACGGCATAACATCGGCCCTGTTACGCGAAGCACAACTGCTTGCCCTGCAACAAACCGACCATGTAAAAATGGCCGTCACCATGGACCTGGGAAATGAAGACTTCATACATCCGGCCCAAAAGAAAGAAGTAGGGCAAAGACTGGCCTATCTGGCCTTAGGCAACACCTATGGCAAGAAAGGGATTGACGGAGAATCTCCCCGCTTCAAAAGCATGGAAATAAAAGACAACAAAATCATCCTGTCGTTCAGCCAGGTGCCGTTTGGACTCACATCCTACAGCCAACCGCTCACCCAGTTTGAAATTACCGAAAAGGACGGAGTCTATCATCCGGCCCAAGCACGCATTGTGAACTCCAACCAGGTGGAAGTGTGGAACGACAGCGTAAAACAGCCGGTTGCCGTACGGTATGCATTCAAGAACTATGCAAAGGGCGATTTGTTCGGTGCCAACGGGATGCCCGTTTCCTCATTCAGAACGGACACGGGTTTTTAACGCCCGATGGACAGGCCTTCAACACGAAACGGCTTGCCGCCGTCAGAAGCCGAAGGCCATCCCAATGAGGGCTGGTTCAAGCCACACGGAAATATCACACTGCCCCTATTGAAGCTTACACAAAATTGATGTACTTTTGCCGGAAAATACACATTCGTCATGATACTCAACTACATTTGGATAGGTTTCATATTGGTGGCGTTTCTGGTGGCATGCGTGCAACTGGTGTTTTTCGGCAATGCACAAGTGTTCACCGACATTGTCAACTCCACATTCTCGTCGGCACGTACCGGGTTTGAAGTGTCACTGGGACTGACCGGCGTATTGGCCTTGTGGATGGGCATCATGAAAATAGGCGAACATGGCGGCATGATACAGACATTCTCACACATGGTGTATCCGCTCTTCAAACGGCTGTTTCCCGACATACCGAAAGACCATCCGGCTGCGGGCTCCATACTGCTGAACCTTTCGGCCAACATACTGGGGCTTGACAACGCAGCCACCCCGGCCGGACTACAGGCCATGCGCGAACTGCAGGAACTGAACACCGACAAGTCGAAAGCCTCGAACGCCATGATTATGTTCCTAGTGCTCAACGCCTCGGGACTGACCCTGATACCGGTATCCATTATGACCATAAGAGCCCAAATGGGTGCCGCAAATCCGGCCGATGTGTTCATTCCCATCATGATTGCCACTTTCGTGTCGACTACCGTCGGAGTACTGGCGCTGTGTGCAAAGCAGCACATCAGAATAGACCGGGTCATTCTCGGCACATTCGGAGGCATGGCCCTGCTGATAGCAACCGTGGTGTGGCTGTTCAGCCGCATGGAGCAGGAACAGGTGCAGCACGTATCGAGTGCGGCGGCTTCCATCATACTGTTTTCCATCATCGTGCTTTTCATTGTAAGCGGCATGCGCAAACGCATCAACGTGTACGATTCGTTCATCGAAGGAGCCAAAGAGGGATTCTCCACCGCTATCCGCATCATTCCCTACCTCATTGCCATTCTGGTGGCCGTAGGCATGTTACGGGCATCGGGCACGCTCGACTTCCTGGTCGGCGGGCTGAAGTCGGTCATCGCCTCGCTCGGGCTGGACACGCGCTGGGTCGATGGCATGCCCACCGCCCTCATGAAGCCGCTGAGCGGAAGCGGTGCACGGGGCATGATGGTAGAAACCATGAACACATTCGGCGCCGACTCGTTTGCCGGACGCCTGTCGGGTGTGTTGCAAGGCGCCGCCGACACCACTTTCTATGTAGTGGCGGTGTATTACGGTGCCGTCAACATAAAGAACAGCCGCTACACCGTGCCGTTCGCCCTGCTGGCCGACCTGGCCGGAGTGGTGGCCGCCGTTGCCGTGACATACGTCTTTTTCGGCTGACAACCCAACATGCACACAACATACAACGATTAGAACATGATACATTATTACAACGACGACACAGAAAAGCCCCAACTGGACGAACGGCTCATATCGGCCTGGATCAAGCAAACGGCAGCCACATACGACCGGAAAACGGGACAGATAACCTACATTTTCTGCTCGGACCAACGCATACTGGAAGTGAACCGCCAGTTTCTGCAACACGACTACTACACCGACATCATTACCTTTGACTACGGAGAAGGGCACACCATCTCGGGCGACATTTTCATCAGCATGGACACCGTGCGCAGCAATGCCGAACAATTCGGCACTCAGTTCGATGACGAGCTGCGCCGCATCATCATCCACGGGATTCTGCACTTGTGCGGACAAAACGACAAAAATCCGGAAGACCGTGCCGAAATGACCCGGAAAGAGAACAAGGCACTGGAAGCATGGAACAACAGAATGGGGGTTCTGTAACCGCACAAGCCACGGTACAACGCTGCGCCAGACACGAAAACCCACGCGGCCAAGAACACAGGCGGCATTGTCCTGCATTGCCAGAAGTTGTTTGGCCTGCACGTGCCTTTTCTTTTTGCCGCACCCCAACGTCTGATGCCGGCTACATTCCTCTATTTCCATATGCAATTTTATGTTAAATAAAACTACCTCATCAGAAGTGCTTTGGAGAGATTAAAAGATTATCACTACTTTTGCTGCTAAATATTTCGGAGACAGATGAAATTTTTGGCACAAATGCACGTTTTAATCTTTAGTCATTAAAATTGGGAGGTCACATGTATTTAAAATCAAAAACATGCGTGTTCATCTGTTTCTTGTGTTGTTTGTGCACGACAATACGTGCACAACGGAACGACTATCGGGCTGAAATCGGGCTGTTGGGCGGAGCTGCCTATTATCTGGGCGATGCCAACCTGACACCGTTCAAGCACACGACAGCCAATTACGGCGCACTTTTCCGCTATCGTTTCACAACCCGACTGGCGGCAAGGGCCGAATTGAGCAGAACAACACTCTACGGAGGCAGCGACGAACTGGCATTCAGTCAGGCAGCGAACCTGCTGGACCTTTGCGGGGAATTCAATTTTTTCGACCTTGAAAAAAATGAATACAAACGGTTCAGCAAAACATTTGCGCCCTATCTGTTCGTGGGGGTGGGAGCCATGAATTACACTTATGAAGGTGCATCGGCTTTCGGTGTGAGCATACCGTTCGGCATTGGCATAAAGGTAAAACTGGGAGGCCGGCTCAACTTCAACGCACAGTTTTCAAACCGGTTGCTGCTGAAGGACGACCTGGAGGGCATGGCCGTGTACAATGACCCGTACGGACTCAACGGAAGCAACTTCATGAACAACGACTTGCTGTCGACACTGACTGTCGGGTTCACATACGACATTTGGAAAAAAGGTTGCGACTGCCACAAGTTTTAAAGAACATATACAGACACATACAAGACAACAACTGAAAGATGACTTACAAAGAGAAGATTGACAAATCACGGTTGCCCGCACATGTGGCCATTATCATGGATGGCAACGGACGTTGGGCCAAACAACGGGGATACGACCGGATTGTAGGACATCAGAACGGAGTGACTTCGGTGCGCGAAACAACCGAAGCCGCTGCCGAAATAGGAATAAAATACCTCACTCTATACGCTTTCTCTACCGAAAACTGGGGACGCCCCAAACAGGAAGTTGACGCCCTGATGGAACTGCTGGTCGGCACCATTGAAAAAGAAACGCCCACGCTGAACAAAAACAACGTGCGTCTGCTGGCCATCGGCGACCTGGCCCGTCTGCCCGAAGGTGCTGAAAAGAAATTGAGAAACTGCCTCAAACAAACGGAAAACAACACCGGACTCAGTCTGGTGCTGGCATTGAGCTATTCGTCGCGCTGGGAAATAACCGCTGCCGTGAAAGCCATGTGCCAGGAAGTCAAAGCCGGTAGCCTGAACCCCGATGACATTTCGGATGAAACCGTGTCCAGCCACCTGAACACATGCAACATGCCCGACCCGGACCTGCTCATACGCACCAGCGGAGAACTGCGCATAAGCAACTTCCTGCTATGGCAGCTGGCCTACACCGAACTGTACTTCACGGAAACGCACTGGCCTGATTTCAGAAAAGAAAATTTCTATCAGGCCATATACGAATATCAGCAACGGGAGCGGAGATTCGGGAAACAGAGCGAACAACTGACAACCGAAAACGGAGAACCGAAAAACAACCTGTAGCCTGTAAGTAGAAAACGTAAACGCACTAAAACGACATATGCAAACAAAGACGCTGTTTTTATATTTCATCTTCACGGTCTTTTTCTGCGGATGGGCATTCGCCCAGGCCGGTCCGGCAGAAAACGACTCGACCGAACTGCCCGTCATTGAGTATGGAAGCATGCCCAGAAAATACGAGATAGCAGACATACGCATTACCGGAGCCGACAACTACGAAGATTTCGTACTCATTGGCTACTCGGGGCTTGCCGTAGGCGACATCATCAGTGTGCCCGGCGATGAAGTGACCAATGCTACCAAACGTTTCTGGAGGCAAGGCCTTTTCTCGGATGTCAAAATCTATGCCAGCAAGATAGAGGATGGCAAAGTGTGGCTTCACATTGCACTGAAACAGCGTCCGCGCGTGTCGGCCGTGAACTTCCACGGATTGAAGAAATCGGAAATAGAAGACCTTGAACCCCGCCTCGGCATCATGAAGGGCAGCCAGATAACCCCGAACATATCCGACCGTGCCAAGACAGTCATTGAAAAGGTGATGGAAGAAAAAGGCTTCTCCAATGCCGAAGCAACCGTATTACAGCGGAACGACCCCGACCAACCGGGATTCGTCATTGTAGATGTGACGGTGGACAAAAAACTCAAGACCAAAGTCCATGCCATTTACATTACCGGCAACAAGGCCCTTTCGTTCAACCAGATAAACCGTGCCATGAAAAAGACCAACGACCCCAGTTGGATGAATTTCTTCCGCACCAAGAAGTTCGTGCGCGAAGAATACGAAAAGGACAAGGTGGCCGTAGTTGAAAAATACAACGAAGTGGGTTACCGCGATGCCTATATCGTGGCCGACAGTGTGGTGCCCTTCGATGACAAGACCGTTGATGTTTATCTCACCGTAAGCGAAGGAAACAAATATTACATACGCGACATTAACTGGGTAGGGAACACCATTTACCCGTACGAATACCTCAACGAAGTGCTCGGCATTAAAAAGGGTGACGTGTACAACTACAAACAGCTCACCGAGCGGCTTTTTGCCGATGATGACGCTGTGAGCAAACTGTATCAGGACCGCGGATACCTGTTTTCAAACATAGAACCGGTAGAAACGCATTTCGAGGGTGACTCCATTGATTTTGAAATGCGCATTTACGAAGGGAAACCCGCCACCATCAACGAAATCAACATCATTGGCAACGAGCGTGTGTATGAACATGTCATACGCCGCGAACTGCGCACCAAACCTGGACAGCTGTACAGCCAAAGCGAAGTGATACGTACACTGCGCGAACTGGCCCAAATGGGACACTTTGACCAGGAACAGCTCATGACCGATTTCCAGAACGGAGGTATATCGCCCAACCCGGAAGAAGGTACCGTTGACCTGAACTATCAGCTGAAAACCAAAGGAAGCGACCAGGTGGAATTTTCGCTCGGATGGGGTGCTACCGGGATTGTCGGCAGCGTGGGACTGAAGTTCACCAACTTTGCCATTCAAAACCTGTTCCGCCCCGAAATGTACAAAATCGTACCACAGGGTGAAGGGCAGACGTTCACCATCAATGCACGCACCAACGCCAGTTATTACAACTCCATCAGCCTCTCTTTCCTCGAACCGTGGCTCGGCGGCAAACGCCCGAACTCCTTGTCCATCTCGGCCTACTATGCGGCACAGTCGCGTGTGAGCGACCGCTGGTACGAGTACTACCAGAATTCATACAGCAACTACAACCCCTATTACTACGGTGGATACGGGTATGGATACGGGTACGGATATGGATACGGATACAACAACTACTACGACCAATACTATAACTCCCAACAATATGAAATAGACCCCGAAAAGTACATGCGTACCCTGGGTATATCGGTCGGATACGGAAAACGGTTGAAATGGCCCGATGACTATTTCACCTTTTACGGCGAACTGTCATACCAACTCTATATGCTGAAAGACTGGTATCAGATACTCTACCCACTGGGCGATGGCAACTACCATACGTTCAGCGTAAACCTGAACTTCAGCCGAAACTCCATAGACAACCCCATTTACACACGCAAGGGATCTACTTTTTCGCTGGGCGTACAGCTGACCCCTCCCTACTCCCTGTTCAGGGGTAATGTGGACTATGCGTCCATGCCTATCGCCGAACGCTATGCGAAGTACAACTTCATTGAATACCACAAGTGGAAATTCAGCGCAAAAATGTTCACCCCGCTGTCGCAAAACGAAAAGCTGGTGCTGATGGGACGTGCCGATTTCGCCTATCTGGGACATTACAACGAATACCTGCGCTCGCCTATCGGGACCTTCACTCTCGGAGGTGATGGAATGACGGCCTACACCAGTTATGGGGAAGAATATGTTGCCATGCGTGGTTACGAATCAGGGAGCCTGACCCCCGTTGACCCGCAATGGGGAGTATACAAAGGTTTCTTGTACAACAAATTCACGTTGGAACTGCGCTATCCGCTTTCGCTGGAACAGTCGGCCACCATTTGGGCCTTGGCTTTTGTTGAAGCAGGTAATGCATACAGCAGTTTCAAATCGTACAATCCGTTCAACCTGAAACGCTCGGCCGGAGTCGGAGTCCGCATCTTCCTGCCGATGTTCGGGCTGATGGGTATCGACTGGGCATACGGATTTGACAAGAACAACCAGGGCGGAGACTTGGGAGGAAGCCAGTTCCACTTTGTACTCGGACAGGAACTGTAAAACCAGAAAAGTCCGGATACACAAGCGACCCGCTTGTAACACAGGCACGTTTTTTGATATATTGCTTACAAACGCCGTCGGTTACCCCTTGCCGGTACCGACCTTTAAAAAATTTTTTTATGAAAAAGTTCATGCTAACATTCTGTTTACTGGCCGGTATGACCGTTGCCGTAAACGCACAGAAATTCGCTATGGTGGATATGGAGTATATCATGAAGAATATACCCAGCTATGAAGCCGCCGAAGAACAGTTGAACCAGATTTCCAAAAAATGGCAATCGGAAGTGGAAACCCAAATGCAGGAAGTGCAGCAAATGTACAAGAACTACCAGACGGAACTTGTTTTCCTGTCGGAAGAAATGAAAGTGCAACGCGAAGAAGAAATCATAGCCAAGGAAAAGGCGGCCAATGAGTTAAAGCGCAAATACTTCGGACAGGATGGAGAGTTGTTCAAGAAACGTGAAAGCCTGATGAAACCGATTCAGGATGAAGTGTACACCGCCCTGCAGGAAATCACCAAGGAAAAAGGATATGACCTGGTGTTCGACCGCAGTTCGGCCATGTCGGTCATCATCGCTTCTCCCAAACTGGACATCAGCGATGAAGTGCTGCAAAAATTGGGATATTCAAAATAAATTCATACATTTGTGGTCTTGAAATCAAAAACAAACTAATAACAAATACTTAAACATAAAGTCATGCTGAAAAAAACAGTAATCATTTTGCTTTGCGCATTCCCTATGTTCATGATGGCTCAAGACAAGTTCGGCCACGTAAACTCACAAGAATTGTTGATGGCCATGCCTGAACGTACCACCATTGAAAAGACATTGGATGAACTGCAAACCCAATGGGAAAACGAAATGGTCAAAATGCGCGAAGAATATCTGGCCAAAATCAAAGAATTTCAAGACAAACAGGCAACCATGCCCGAAAGTATCAAACAGGCCCGTCAGAGTGAAATCGTGGAACTGGAACAACGCATCACCACTTTCAACCAGACTGCCAGCACCGACCTGCAGCAAAAACAACAGGAACTGCTGACACCGGTCATCGAAAAGATAAGAAAAGCCATTAACGAAGTCGGTGCCGAAAACAATTTCACCTACATCTTTGACATGGCGACGCAAAGCATCATCTATCAGTCGCCGCAAGCCAATGACATTACCCCCTTGGTAAAGAAAAAATTGGGCATACAGTAGTTATCGCACAAAACAATTCAATCACATAAAAAGGTTGGCTCAAGAAAGCCAACCTTTTTTAATCCTTGAAAAATCATTATGGAACTCTATATTCCCCGCCCTGACCTGCAAGCCGAAATCCATCTGCCGGCCTCCAAAAGCATCAGCAACCGCGTTCTGATTCTGAACGCTCTGTCATACAGCCCCTACGACATAGAAAACTTGTCCGACAGCGATGACACCCGGGTATTGGCACAGGTGTTCGACTCGAACGACACGCATTTCGATATAGGAGCCGCAGGAACTTCCATGCGCTTTCTCACCGCCTTTCTGGCCAAGACAGTGGGCGAATGGACCATCACCGGCAGCGAGCGCATGAAACAACGCCCCATACGCATTCTGGTGGATGCACTGAACGCCCTGGGCGGAAAAATAGAGTACATGGAAAAAACAGGCTATCCGCCTCTGCGCATCTTCGGAAGCGCACTCACCGGAGGCCACATCGAACTCGATGGCGGCGTGAGCAGCCAATACATATCGGCACTCATGATGATTGCCCCTTACATGCAGAACGGACTGCATATAGAACTTAAAGGCACAGTCATTTCACGTCCTTACATACACATGACTGCCGGACTTATGGAGGCATTCGGAGTGAGCACCCGGCTCACAAGCGGAAGCATCGACATACAGCCACAAACCTACAGGCCCATTCCTTTCCGTGTGGAGTCGGACTGGTCAGCGGCTTCCTATTGGTATGAGTTACTCTCCATCGCCGGCCAAGGAACACTTTTTCTGCACGGCCTGCAAAAAAACAGCCTGCAAGGCGACTGCCGGGTAGCCGAACTGTTCGGCAAACTGGGGGTCAACACCGAATATACGCCTGCCGGTATACGGCTTACCCCCAACGGGGCGCCCCTGCCGGATGATATGCAGTGCAACCTGGCAGACCAGCCCGACCTGGCCCAAACACTCGTTGTGACCTGCTGCCTGAAAGGCATTCCGTTCCTGTTCACCGGATTGCAGAGCCTGAAAATAAAAGAGACCGACCGCATAGCTGCACTCACTGCCGAACTGCGGAAATTGGGTTATGTGCTTCATGAACCTATGGAAGGAGCCCTCGGTTGGGACGGGACACGCTGTGCCGACGAAGCACACCCCAGCATTGCCACTTACGAGGATCATCGCATGGCCATGTCATTTGCTCCGGCTGCCATCACGCGCCCCATCGACATCCAGCACCCCGAAGTGGTCAGCAAATCATATCCCGCTTTCTGGCAGGACCTGGAAAGCATATCCTCCTCAAGCAAGTGACAAGCAATGAGCGGGCCGTGTTCGAATTGAGGCATTGTTGCTTGACCATTCCTCCAAACATGCCGGCCCATTCTTTGAAAGATGCCTTTCTATTTTTAAAACTACGTCTTAGTTTATAAAAACCAAGACACAGTTTATATAAACTAAGACGTAGTTTGTATAAACCAAGCCTTGGTTTTAAGAATTCATCCGCATCTCCGGAAATTTATACTGGCAGGAAAGATAAAATTCCACAGCAGGAAAGGAAACTGTGTTTCTGCATCTCCTGCCCATATCATATAATGCCGTATTAGAGAGTCAAACCGAAAACTGCGTTTTCGCTTGCTTCTCCGCTCACCTTTCACTATATTTCAATAATATAGGAGGCGGTTCGGGAGAGTCAAACTGAAAACTGCGTTTTCGCTTGCTTCTCCGCTCACCTTTCACTATATTTCAATAATATAGGAGGCGGTTCGGGAGAGTCAAACCGAAAACTGCGTTTTCGTTTGCTTCTCCGCTCACCTTTCACTATATTTGCCACAGTTCAAAAAAACACCGAACATGGGAAAAGAATATACCTTCGACGAATTACTGCACAAAGCCGCATCCTACTGTTCCATCGCCGAACACTGCGTTTCGGAAGTCAATGACAAGCTGCAGAAATGGAACGTGCCTGCCGAACAACGGGAAGAAATCATCAACCGGCTGATAGCGGCTGGATTCATCAACGAAGGCCGTTACGCCAAAGCCTTTGTCACCGACAAATTCCGCTTCAACAAATGGGGAAAGACAAAAATAACCCTGGCACTAAAAACAAAAGGAATTTCAACTGAAGACATTTCACATGCCATTGAACTGATAGATGAAGGCGAATATGATGAAATGCTGGCTACCATCCTGAAAAGCAAACTTGTCGGCCTGAAGTACGAATACGAATATGAAAAGCAGGGAAAGCTGTTCCGCTTTGCACAAAGCCGGGGGTTTGAGCCCAACGTAATTGAACGCGTACTGAGAAATTTGGAAAAATAGACCGGCTCAATCAAAAAGAGACTGCAAAACCTCCAACGAATGCACGCCGTTAAAGTCGGGCACGTGCAGGCGATAATACTCCAGCACGTTTTCCAGCAATTCGTTTCTTCTTTTGCGGGAAAAACGCGGAAGTTCGGCCAAACATCCGTAGTCAACACACAACAATTGATGCAAGTCTGCAGCCACATCCGGCAGAAGGTAGTGTGCATGCAAAGGCCGCTGCAGACAAAACACTCCATTAAGCATGTCGAAATATCCATGGGTTTCCTGCTCCGCATTGGGCTCGCACCCCAGATAACGGGTCAGTTTCAACAGGAACACCAAATGGAAGTCAGCAAGTCCATTGCTGCAAGCATCGAGCGAAAGCACCGAGAACTCCAAAAAATCATACAATTCCTCATCGGGTTCGGTTTGGCGCAACACCCGGAACAGGAGTTCCGACAAAAACAAAGCCAACGCATTCTTTACCGGCTGAAACGGAATTTCCTCAAAAGAATGCACGGCACGCATTTCCTTCACTCGCTGCATTTCCCTCCCCGGTTGATGAGCCACCTCCAATTCCAGCACCGACAAAGGTTGCAACAAAGCCGGACGACATGCCGATTTCTTCTTGTTTGCTCCATAAACCATGTATGAAACCCGTCCAAACTGCCGTGTATAAATGGACACAATTGTCGCCGAATCAGAATACTTCAATGAATGAAGAACAATACCTCTTGTTTTTTCAGACTGCATATATTCCCTCTACAAAAAATCATGCATGCAAAAATATAAATAATCAGACGGCTTTCAAATCGTATTCAAGACTAACCGAACACTTTGGATTGTCGGGATGGCAACCTTTCTTTTTTTATAGACTTTACCTTTCACAAACGGTTCATATCATCCACAGCCCGCCCCACAGCAAACGCTATCACAGGCAGATTACACAGACCACCCGAAAATTCCTAAAATATGTTATAAAACATATATTTTACACACAAACTCTTGCACAACTCAAATTTTACCCATACTTTTGCATCGTGTTTTTCATGGTATTAGATTTAAGGTTAATTAAAGGTTGGGTTGTCGTGACGACAACCTTTCTTTTTTTATAGACTTTACCTTTCACAAACAACTCATATCATCCACAGCCCGCCCCACAGCAAATGCTATCACAGGCAGATTACACATACCACCCGAAATTCCTAAAATATGTTATAAAACATATATTTTCCACACAAACTCTTGCACAACTCAGATTTTACCCATACTTTTGCATCGTGTTTTTCATGGTATTAGATTTAAGGTTAACTAAAGATTGGGTTGTCGAGATGACAACCTTTCTTTTTTTATAGACTTTACCTCTCATAAACGGTTCACATCAGCCACGGCCCGCCCCACAAGCAAATACTATCACAGGCAGACTACACAAGTCACCCGAAAACTCCTAAAATATGTTATAAAACATATATTTTCCATACAAACTCTTGCAAAACTCAAATTTTACCCATACTTTTGCATCGTGTTTTTCATGGTATTAGATTTAAGGTT
>CASEAJ010000091.1 GCA_949285425.1 uncultured Porphyromonadaceae bacterium | reverse complement strand
ATATATAAGCTACAACATAAAAATCTCCTGCTTTTGGTCCTATAATTGCAATAAACAAGGGCTAAAGCAGGAGATTTTTTACTTCTAAGTTTTAATCTATAAGATTTTTACTTTTGCAATTCTATTTTGAGACAGCCTCTATATGATTTCTGCCTTATTCAAGTGTGTCGCACACGCCCCGCAGGTAACCGATGGATTCGGCTATGCCGGCATGGGGGTCGTGTCCGTCTTTTTCAAATTCGAGCGATATGACGCCCTGGTAGTCTATCTTGCGCAATACCTTGATGATGGGCTTGAAGTCCATGACTCCGCGTCCCATTTCGCAGGTGTTGCCGTTTTTCGAGGCTTCGGTTTCGTCCTTGATGTGTATGTCGTAAATCCACTCCTTGTAGCGTTTGATGTCTTTCACAATGTCTTCACCCATGCGTACGGAGTGTCCCAGGTCCATGCAGCAGCCAACTCCCAGGGTCGGGTCCTTCACTTTGTCGACCACGGTCTGTATGTTGGGGAAGGGGGCTCCGTCGGGGCCGTGGGTGTGGATAGCCATTTTGATGCCGGTTTCCTTGACTTTCTGTATGGTGTAGTCAAGCAGTTCGTAGTTGGGCACTCCGATGAAGACTTCGGCACCATAGCGTCCGGCATAGGCAAAGGCCCGGTCTACTTCGGCCTTGCTTTTCATGTAGATGGGGCCGAGTATGTAGCCTTCCACACCGTATTCGGCACACTTTGCCTTGAAGGCGGCCATTTCTTCTTCCGTTGCATCCAGCGGCAGCCAGAAGTCTTTTACGGACAGATATTTCACCCCCATGCTTTGCAGGTAGGACAGGGTTTGGTCGAGTGTGAAATTGCGGTAGGAGTAGCCGGCTACGCCGATGCGGAAATGGTCCGCTCCCCGTTTTCCTTGTTGTAACTGTGCCTGAAGTTGGTTTACGGCACCGAGTGAAAGCGCAGCTATCAGTGCGCATTGCAGTAGTTTTCTCATTGTAAGTTTCATATAAGTAAAGTGAAAAAAATAAGTTGCATCAGCTATTGCACATCTTTCTGTCCCATATTGTTTCCCTCATCAGTCATTTAGCCCGCTAAACTTCCTCTTCGGGAAGCAATCTGTCATCAGAAATCTGAGGCAAATCCGAGGCAACTTATTCTTTTCCACTTTACTGAGGTTGGTACTGGTTGCAAAGGTAATGAACTTGTTTGGATTTTCCCAGTCCTGCCCGCTGCCGGTTGTGCAGTTTTGTGCCGATGGGTGCATGGGCACAGCCGGGCGGAGTGTGTCAGTAGCTGATTCTTTCACGCACGGTGAGTATGTTGCCGGAACGGATGGCTTCGTGGCGTTTCAGGTTTTCCTTCGATGGATTGCTTTCGGAGGCGGCCATGCCCAGGCTACTGAGGTCGAAGCGTGACCCGCATTGTTCACACACGGCGTAAATGCTGCTTGAATCGGGATAAACTCGTATGTTTTTATCCTTCTCATAAGGGCAGGCCATGTCGAATGCATGATATTCGGGTATTTCGGGTGTCAAAGATGACAAGGTGGTGTATATGAGTATGCCACCGTAACCAGTATGGCGTATGTTCACATAGGGGTTGGCTTGCTGGGGTGGGGTGATGTCTTCGGGTGTGAAGCAAGCATATTGATAGGCTGATCGTAGCTGGGGGTAATAGTCGAGGCTGATTTGTATGAATACAGGAGCGTCTGGCACAGACGAGTAGTTGGCTTTGTTGCCGCATGCGCTTGCCAGCAGGCTGCATGCTATGAGCAGCATGCGGCCTGTCGTGTTGTGTGAGAATCTTTTCATACCGCTCCTTGTTCTCCTATCAGCCAAAGTTCTTCGTCGGTAAACGAGGGTTTTTCGAGTGCATCCAGGTTGCTTTGCAACTGTTTCAGCGAACTGGTTCCGACAATGACCGAGTTGACTTCTTCCAGCCGCAGACACCAGGCGAGCGCCATTTGTGCGAGTGTCTGTCCGCGTCGGGCGGCGATGTCGGTCAGTTTTCTTACCTTTTTGATGACGTCGGGGGTCACTTCTTCGCGTTTCAGGAAACCGTAGCTGTGTGCTGCCCGTGAGTCGTCGGGTATTCCGTTCAGGTATTTGTCGCTCAGCAGTCCCTGGGCCAGCGGAGAGAATCCGATGAAGCCTACCCCGTTTTCTGCGGCCAGCGGCAGGGTGTCGTGTTCTATGCTCCGGTTGAATATGTTGTATCGTCCCTGGTGGATGAGGCAGGGTGTGCCGTTTTCGCGCAACAGGCGGTAGGCTTCGCGTGCCTTGTCTTCCGGATATTTGGATATGCCCACATAGAGTGCCTTTCCCTGACGCACCATGTCGGAGAGTGCGCCCATGGTTTCCTCGATGGGTGTTTCGGGGTCGTAGCGGTGCGAGTAGAAAATGTCCACATAGTCCAGCCCCATGCGTTTCAGGCTTTGATGCAGACTGGCGATGAGGTATTTGCGCGAACCGCCGTTGCCATAAGGACCGGGCCACATGTCGTGTCCTGCCTTGGTGCTGATGAGCATTTCGTCGCGGTGCGAGGCGAAATCTTTTTTCAGTATTTTCCCGAAGTTGGTTTCGGCACTGCCATAGGGTGTGCCGTAGTTGTTGGCCAGATCGAAGTGGGTGATGCCGTGGTCGAAGGCATAGTGCAGCATGCGCACCGCTTCTTCCTTGTTGTCCACATCGCCGAAGTTGTGCCACAATCCGAGCGAGATGCGGGGCAGTTTCAGTCCGCTCCGTCCGCAAAAGCGATATCCTACGTTGTCCATGAGGTTATGAGTTAGTAGTGATGAGTGACGAGTTGACAGTGACAAGTTTGTAGTGATGAGTGACAAGTGAAGAGTGGAGTAATTACTCTTAGCTATTAACTATTAGCTCTTAACTGTCAACTCGTCACTCGTCACTTATCACTGTTTTAAAATTCCACTTTGGGTGCCTGAGAGGCTTCGGGCAAGGCTTCGAAGTAGGGTTTGGCTTCAAAGCCGAACATGGATGCCAGCAGGTTTTTGGGGAAGCGGCGAATGGCCGTGTTGTAGGCTTTCGCTCCTTCGTTGAACCGTTGGCGTTCTACGGCAATGCGGTTTTCCGTACCTTCAAGTTGTGCCTGCAGTTCGAGGAAGTTCTGGTTGGCTTTCAGGTCGGGATATTTTTCGACGGCAACCAGCAGGCGTCCCAGTGCCTGGGTCAGTTCGCCTTGTGCGTTCTGATATTGTTGCAGGGCAGCAGGGGTGAGGCTTTCGGCATTGACGGTGATTTGTGTGGCTTTGGCGCGGGCCGAAACAACTCCTTCGAGGGTTTCCTGTTCGTGTTCGGCATAGCCTTTGACCGTTGACACCAGATTGGGGATGAGGTCGGCCCGGCGTTGGTACTGGCTTTCCACATTGGCCCATTGTGCGGAGACTTTTTCTTCAGCTGTAACCAGTCCGTTGTATCCGCTGACAGCCCATAGGCCGATAATGGCAACTACGGCAATGATAACGATAATGACAAAATTCTTTTTCATATCCTGTGATTTGTTGTTTGAGTTTAAATATAAAAATGTCAGTTCATTTTGAACATTCTTGTCCGGGTTTTGTGCTCCGTCTTTTTTGCGGGTTGTTCCTTACCAGCTTCCTGTGGCTCCTCCGCCGCCCGAACTGCCTCCACCGAAGCTGCCTCCGCCTATTCCTCCGCCGAAGCCACCTCCGCCACGGAGAATGCTTCCGGCTATGACGGCACCGGCCACGCCCGCTCCGTTTGAGCGTTGCAGCCGCGGCAGTTTCGTGTTGCGGTGTTCTTCGTATCCGCAGAACTTGCACCGGTAGGTGGTCTGTTCCACGCCGGTGCTGATGTAGGTGGGGGCCACCAAGGTGCGCTTGCCGGTTTTGATGAAGGCTTTCGTGCCGCAGCGCGGACACCGTGAGTAGGCACTTGGCTTGTCGAGGGTAAACACCAGTGTGTTGTGGCAGTGGTCGCACAGGAACACGTCGTAGTCGACGGCACTCAACTGTTCTTCAAACTGCTGGGCCATGTTGAGGTGTATGTCTTCTTCTTTTTCGGACAGGATGTGCATGTTGCCTCCGCAGACATCGCACACAATAGGTGCACGCCGCATGCGTTGCATGAGCAGTTTGGCATAGATATGGGCCGGAATCACCATGACCGGCATGGGAATGACCAGCAGGGCATATTCGGCCCGCAACAGGAAGAGGGCCACCAGCAGGCACACGAACGGCAACATGAACCCCATGATGCTGAGTATGCCGTTTTTCTGGTTGCGCAGCGCGTTGTAGCGTGCCACGTTGCTGGACAGGCGCGGATTGTGCTTGATGGACTTTGCCAGGCGGTCGACCCAAAGCAGGGCGAGCAGCATGAGTGCAATGTATATGCCAATGGCAACGGGAAGCACCACACCCCAGTCTACCGGTTCCCGGCCGGGCACGGCTACGGGTTCGTCGCGCAGTATGGAGGCGGCACGCGTCACTCCGGCCAGCATGCCGGCATTGTAGTCGCCTTGCTTGAAGTGTGGAATCATGTCGCGCTGGATAATGCGCATGCAGATGGCATCAGGCAGAATGCCTTCAATGCCGTATCCGGTTTCGAAAGTCACTTTGCGCTGGTCGAGCACGAAAAGGATGAGCAGTCCGTTGTCGGCTCCGGCCTTGCCCACTCCCCAGGCCTCGAACAGGTGCACGGCAAAATTCTTGATGTCGTCCTGTCCGATGGAACGCAGGGCCACCACGGCTATTTCGGCCTGGGTTTCGGCTTCAAGCGCACCGATGGTGCGGTTCAGC
Organism: uncultured Porphyromonadaceae bacterium; assembly: GCA_949285425.1. GTDB lineage: Bacteria > Bacteroidota > Bacteroidia > Bacteroidales > Paludibacteraceae > QVMH01. Next base: position 15,551 of record CASEAJ010000091.1, on the reverse strand, counting down.
GAAGCCACGGTGCCGGGGTCGAGCAGTCCGTCGGGGTTGCTCACATAGTTGGTGGCATCGTACTGGTTGGGGCGGGGTACGGTGTTGACGGTATAGGGTTGCTGTGCATGTGCAATGACCGAGAGGAACAGAAAAAGGCTGAAAATGAACTTGGTCATAAAAACGAATTATTCATGTGAAATGGCATTTTAGTATGTACCGAAATCACTCAAAATGATTTTGAATTTCAATGTGGTATATGGAGGAATGGTACCATTCCCATCTTCTCCGTATCCGATTTCATATGGTACAATAAACTCATAAACAGCATTCTTTTTCATCATCTTAATACCTTCCTGCAACCCAGTAATGATGTTATATTTACTGTCTTTAACATTAATTGTGCTTTCTAGATTTGCTGTTTCTTGGAACACCTTTCCATTGAAAAGAACACCCGTACATTGGTAATTCACCCAACTCTTATCGCTGGGATGCTTGTCTCCTATTCCTTCACCTCCGGGAACTATACGATAGAGTAATCCGCTTTCAGTTTCAGTCCAATAATTTTTATCCGAATTATCTTCTTTTAATGATTTTTGTTCGTTATACCAGCTTTGGTTGAGATATTTCCAGTCCAGGTATTTGTCCCTTTCGCATGAAGAGAAGGACATGAGTGAAAACAATGCGGCAGCAAGCAGTAAATATGTAGTACGTTTCATATAAGTTCGGTTGAGAAATACTTCCATACCATTGGATACAATAGCTTTGCAAAGCTACGTTTTTTATTCCAATAACGTAGAAAGTTTTAAGTACCTTAACGTTTGGGCAGTTGTTTTGCATCGGTGACAGGAATGGAGCGTCCTGCGAGGAGGATGCTGAGGCTTTAATTTACGTCGATAGTAAGAGCTAATTTACATTCCGTCTTTGAGAGGAACTTGGGGAGTTATTTTCCCTAAACACGCTGAATTATGCGGTGTGTTTGCACCGAAAGATGCAATTCACTCGCTTCTCTGGAGAGAGACAAAAGATGGAGCGATAGCCTTGCATGGGTATAATGTCTTATCCCGAATTTGCGTAAAGAGGTAGCGTAGGATGCATAGCCACTCTGGTAGGAGGGGCAAAACAATGCGCTGGGAATAACACAACGGAACACGCCACCTGCTTGAGACATGCGGTAACATTTATGAATTTTATTTTTTTATTCTGAAAACTTTCCCTATTTTTGTCGCATTCCGTTCACGCCGAGGCTTCTTGCAAGGAGAAGAGCAGGTGGGCGGGATGACATATATAATGAAAGGCGTTTACTTGACGCTTTGTTTTCCGGCACTAAGAAACTTCGCAACTTTCAACAGTACAGTCGGGACAAGGCAACGGTAGATGTCTGCGGGGTATGTTATATATAAAGAGATGCTTCTGTCTAGGAGGTATGTCTTGTCAGTTTATACATATCGGCGTGGGCTTCTGCGTTGCTCGTTCTACTGTACCGGGCAATGCGAAGGCCTCTTAGTGCGGGACGGGTAACAGGTACAGACTCCCGCGCTTTTTTATATGTGTACGTGTCGACGATAACTGATTTCTTGTCCGGCTTGGGAAGTTTGTCCGGCGTGTGACAATATCTATATTCGACATGGAAACGAAATCTCGTCTTTCCCATGCATTCGAACATATGCACTGCCTATCGTGGATAGGGCAGGATTACCTCACTGGGGACGTGTTCGGCAAGAAACTGTTTGTTTTGGGCGAAAGCCATTACTGCGCGGAGGGAGACTTCTCCTCCTCCACGGTCACTACCGATGTGATCCGTTACTACCTACAAGCGGGCGACTTCGTCCCGCCTGAATATCAATCGTATAAAAAAATCGATTGTTCGCTTACAGGCACGATGATCGACTCAGCCATGCACAATCGCGTGTGGCGGTCGGTAGTGTTTTTCAATTATCTACAACTAGCCCTGTCTGAACTGAGGTGGCGGTTTCTGCACTGTTCGAGTTGTTCGAAGCATACCGCCCCGACTACCTCATCGTGTGGTGTTACCGCTTTTGGGAATATCTGCCGGACGATCGTTGGGAATGGGCGGCCCTGTTTGAACGGCTGTTACCGTCTGACGGATGGGCCGGTAAAGACTATCCTCGTGTATAGCCCATCTACCGGCTATGCTTGAAACTATTGTCACAAGGTATTGCATACCAGCAGTGTAGGTTGGCCTGGCTCTCGGCACTCCATGCCATCTCCCTATTTAGGGGGTAGTTTTGTCTGTAAGGTTTATGTGAGAACCTTAGTTTTAAGACTTTTCTTTTTGAAGGAATATGACCACGGAGAGGTTGTGTGGAGTGCTGAGGGAGTGAGATAAAGGTATTTTGCAATCACGTCAAGCAGTAAAAACGTATGAAAAGATTATTGCTATCAATAGTCTCCTTTGCCTGGTAAGCTTGTTGGCATGGGGACAAAGAGTGGCCGATTCCAGCACACACGGTGCAGAGGGCGACAACCTCGATGATGCGTAGACCATTAGTGAGACAGGGGAGATGAAGAATTATTCAAATATCTCCCATTGTCCTTGGTGGTCTTATCATGATGAAATCATTGTAGTAGCTATAAAGGAAGGCGTAATGAGCAGGGAGTCGTGCATTCTATGATTGCAGCAGTTTGACCTCGTTGAGCCTGCCGGACTATTTTATGATAATTATACGGGGAAGCCGAAAACCGGGAACAGAGTAGGTATTTAAATAATAATCATTTAAAGATATGAAAAAAAGTTTATTGGGCCTGTTGGCCGTAGTAATGACGGTACTGACCGTCAGTGCGCAGGATGCTGAACTGAGCAGCGCATGGAATTCGAAAGACCGCGCCAAATCATTGGCTAAGTTGGAAAAACTTATGAGCAAGGGTGTGCCCGCCTGCACCTTGCAAAGTGTGCAAACACTGGCCGCCAATTCGGCCGCCCTGGCCGTGGAAGTGATGGCCACCAATGAAGTACTGCCCGAAATGTACAAGCGTACTGTGGGTGAAAGTATTGACGGTGTGGCCGATGTGACTGTGGAAAAGCCGAGCCTGGAGGAACTCACCGTACTGTCGGGCACGATAGCTGCTTCGGCCAAGACTTTGGCCGAGATAAGTAAGGCTGTGCCGAACATGAAGGAAGATGTGAAGAACGCTGCGCCTGCCGATGCCATCCCGGCTGGCAAGGCCGTGAATTTTACTACCACGGCGGTGAGTGTGCTCACTTCGGAGATTGAACTGCAAGGCAAAATTATCGCTTACTTGATAGAGCAGGTGAAGGCGGGACAAAACTTGTGAGTACATGAATAATAAGTGTTTGTTTATGATGGCTGTGTGCTGCCTGGCGGGAAGTCTGTGGACTTTCCCCCAGGCGGATACCCGCCCGGTGGTGGGCGTGGCGCAGTTCACCGTCGAGGGCGACCCGAAGTACAGCGGCCTGGTGACGGAAAAGGTGGTGGAGATGCTCACCAACACGAAGCGTTTCTTAGTGGTGGACCGCACCAGCTATGACAAGATACACAAGGAACTGGAGTTCCAGAAGTCGGAAGCCTTCCTTGACAGCAAGGATTTGGCCGAGCAAGGCGTGGCCGTGGCAGCGGAATACATGCTTACGGGGCATATCACGAAGATACCCGTATACCGCATGAAGAACCCCGACGGCTCAGTGAACGGCTACAAGGCCAGCGTGGCCTTCCAGATGAAAGTGGTGAACGTGGAGACGGGTCTCAGTAGTGAGGCCACCAGTTTCGAGGGGCAGGTGTCCAATCTCATGCTGTCGCCCGAAAGTGCGGTGACGGCGGCCATGCAGTCGCTCGAAGGGGAGCTGAACGAATACTTTCGCCACGAATTCCCCGTGAACGTTAGGTTGTTGAAGGTGTTGGAAAGCAAGAAGGGCGCAGCCGCACAGGTACTGCTGTCCGGAGGCAAGAACCAGGGCATAGCCGAAGGTGACCAGCTGGAGGTGGAGCACGTGGAGATGCTCGACGGCAAACCTTATCCGTCGGTCATCGGCCTGCTGCGGGTACAACGGCTCTCGGGTACCGACTTTGCGGAATGCAAGGTGGTGAAAGGAGGCAAGGAGATATTGGTCCGCTTCAACGCGGCGGAAACTATTAACTGCAAACTGATAGTGAAATGAAAAAAATATTGTGCTATTGCCTGTGGCTTGTCTTGGCGCTGGTTGGCTGCCGGACAACGTATCAGGCCATAAACCCCACCTACCTGTTAGGCGATGCCTCACAGATGAAGGTGCGCTGCGTGGGCTTCGGCCGCAATGATCAGGAGGCCACCGAACAGGCCCAACGGGCCGTGCTGTCGGCTTTGTTGTTCCGGGGCTACCCCGGCTCTCAGCAGGAAACGCCACTGGCGGGTATCGCCGAAGCCGAAGTGCAGGGTAGCAATAAGGCGTATTTTGATGAATTTTGGGGCAAGGAACGTTACAAGACGTTCATCACTTCGACCATTCCCGTGAGCGACCTCATCCGCTATGAAAAAGGTACCAAGCAGTTGACGGTGGAAGTAACTGTCAATCTGCGGGCCTTGCGCAGCGACCTGGAATACCACGGGGTTATCCGCAAGTTTGGTTTTTAACTATAAAAATGAAGAAAGAATAATGAAACGTATATTATTCCTGCTACTTTTGTTGATGGGCAGCCTTTATCTGTCCGCCCAAAATCAACCGGCTGTGCAGACGGTACAGCCCAAAATCATGGTCATTCCCTATACAAAGCAAGGGGAGGACATCCGTACGGTGCTTGAAAATGATGTGAATAAGCGCATCGCCCTGACCAGAATCAAAGAAGCATTCGACAGCCGGGGATTCACCACGGTGGATTTCACGGCGCGGTTGAAGGTAGCCAACGACAACGCTATCTTTACATCGGACAACCAGACAGACCTGAAGTCGCTCATCATCCAGAACTCGGGTGCCGACATCTACGTGGAGGCCGAAACCAATGTACTGCTGTCTGAAACGGGCAACTCGGTTAAAATTATTGTGACAGGTTATGAGATCTCTACAGGCAACTCGTTGGCCAACACGGTGGGAGAAAGCGGCAAGTTCTACACCGATGACATCGGCAAACTGGCGAGTAAGGCGATAGAGAGCTGTGCCGAGGGTTTCTTGAATACGATGCAGGCCAAGTTCACCGACATTGTGGAAAATGGCAGGTCGGTCATCGTTAATTTCGGCTTTGACTTGGGCTCGGCTTATCTCATGTCGTCCGAAGTGGGCAATCAGGGGCTACTGCTGTCGGACGAACTGGAACTGTGGATGGAGGAGCATGCTTACAAGAACAATTACCACATACAGGGTACGACCGATACGCAGATGATATTTGATGACGTGCGTATCCCGCTGAAAGACCCGAATACTGGCAACAATTACAACCCGAACAAGTTCGCTTTGGAGATATTCAAGTTCATGCGCGGCCTTGGCCTACAGATATCCCGCGACATCAAGGGTAACACCATTTACATTACTATAAAATAAACGAATATGAAGCGGTTGTTATACATAATAGCAGGTATGTTGGTGGCATGGCCTCTTGCTGCGCAGGAGCCGGGGCAGATTAACATCGGTGTGGTGGTACCCGATCAGATGGAGGGCATGGAGCCTGGTCAGATAGACCGTCTTCGCACCAAAATGGAGCAGATATGCACGCGCAACGGCATTAGAGCAGGGTATGTGCCGGGCGGCTTCGTGGTTTATCCGGTCTTTGAGATGTACGAACCCGAGGTAATCGAGGGGGGTATGCGGCGTATTTACCAAATTCATGCCGACCTCACTCTGTTCATCAAGCAGGTGGACGGTATAGGGGTGGCTTCGGTGTTCAAGCAGTTACGCGGTAACGGCACGTCGCCCAACCAGGCCGTGATGAATGCCATTGCGGGTATCAACGTGCAGGATTCGGCATTTACATCATTTATCAAAGAGGGGAAGAGGAAAATATCCACTTACTACGAGCAGTTATGCGGCACGCTGGTCGTCAAGGCTGACGGTATGGCACAGCGCGAAGAGTACGATGCCGCCCTAGCTTTGCTCATGTCCATGCCCGAGACTGTTTCCTGCTACGAGGAAATCACCCGAAAGACGGTGGAGATATACAACAGGAACAAGAGTAAACTGTGTCGCTCGTTGCTTAATGCGGCTCAGGTAGCTGCTGCGCGGAAGGATTACGAGGGGGCTGCTCGCAGCCTGGTAGGCATCGATCTGTCATCGGATTGCCAAGAGGAAGTGCAGCAACTCATCCGGGATATTGGCGACCGTATCGACGCGAAGGAGAAGCAGGAATGGGATTTCGCCATGAAGAAGTACAATGACTGGATAGAGAAGGAAAAAGCATGTCTGGACGTGGAGCGGGAGACGAGCCTGGCCGCATTGGATGCTGCCAAGGAATTGGCCAAGGCTTACTATGCCAACCAGCCCGAGGTGCATTATATGCAGATTGTCAAATGAATTTCCTTATTTCTTTGTAAGTACAAGTCAAACCGCCGGGGAGTTTATTGATATTGTTCCGGCGGTTTGGCTTATGTTGGCGCTTTACTTACTTATCTTGAAGTTGTAGCTTCCCACGTGGTTGCCGTCGATGAAGAAGTCGGCCCGGTAGTCGCCAATCTGCAGAATTTCTTCGACCTTCCAGTAGATGACATCAGCCCGTTCTTCGCCTTCGTATTCCATTTCCTTTTTGGCTGAGTAGGCTATTTCCTTGTCCTCGAACGGAAACAGGTTGGCAGGGTCTTTTGTCATGACTTCCCCATCGGGGCGGGTGAGGCGCAGATACACGGTTTTCAGGCCGGGTTCGGCTGTGATGTTGCGCGACACCGTGTAGTCAAACTGCAGGGTGGCAATTTGTGGATAGCGGCGGGTGGGACGTCCTTTGGCGTTGAGTTGGGTGTATACGAATCCGCCGACCTCAAGTTTGGAGGCGCGTGCCACGGTTTCGGTAAGTGTTTCACGCTCTTTCGACAGTATTTCCACCTTTTGGGTCGCCACGTTGTATTGCTGGCGCACCTCTTTGTTTTCCCGTTCCAGGCGCACGTTGACCCGGTTGAGCGAATCGATTTGTACCACGTAGCTTTTCATCACGTTGCGCACGGTGGTCAGTTCTTTTTTCAGTTCGGCAATGCGGCGTGCGTTGGTCGCTTTGGTGATGCGCAGTTCTTCGAGCAGTTGCTGCACCTTCATCTTTTCTTCGTCGAGCAGGCGCACCAGCGAGTCGTTGCGCACGGTGGTAGGGTAGTCGCCGAACTCGAGGCTGAAGTTCTCGAACTCTTCTTCGAGCTGTTCTTTTTCAAACTCCATCATTTCGACTATCTCTTCCATTTCCTTTTCCGACTTGTACGAGCGGTTTACAAAGTAAATCACCGTGCCGATGAGTATGGCAATGACTGCGGTGAGTGCAATGATAAATGTCTGTTTCTTGTCCATGTGTGTTGCGTTATGTTTATTTTTCGTCTTGCGCCCCTTCGGGGCTTGTGTACCATATCTTGTTTGTTCTGTTTCGTAGGATGTTTCCCCACGCTGTGTGCCTCAGACCTTCGGGCTTTTAGCCTTGCATACGAATTGCTGTGGTCAACCTGTTTTTGTTTTACCAAGCCTGGAAGGCTTGAAGCTCATAGCATAGGGCAACGCCCTATGAATGTATATGAAAAAAATATATCAAGCCCCGTCGGGGCGTAAGTTTAATCCCATAGGTAACGTTCGTCATAATCTATATTATATTGTTTCAAAAAGCGCATGTATTCTTCTTTAAAATCGTATTTTGCATGGTGTTCTTCCTGCTTGGTAATGTATTCTTCTACCAGTGAAGCCTGTTTAGGGCTTACGGAAAACACTCCGTAACCATCCTGCCAATAGAATTGTTCGTATTCAGGAGAAATTTGTTTTATCCATTTTGATGAACCTCCTTTGAGGTTTTCCACCAAAGTCATGACCGGAATTTTCCGGGATAGCATGCAGAGTACATGTACGTGGTCTGTGTATCCGCCGATACGGATAGGTGGGCAACCCCATTCATTACAAATACCTCCGAGATATTCGAACAATTTGTTTTTGATGACATTGGTAATTAAAGGTTCTCTGTGTTTGGTACTGAAAATAATGTGTACCAATATCCTGGACAATGACTGTGCCATATATTGTTTCTCTGTGTAATGTATTTCGTCTTACGCCCCTTTGGGGCTTGTGTGTCATGTCTTATATGTCTTGTTTCATAGGGCGTTGCCCTATGCTGTGTGCTTGCAGCCCTTCGGGCTTTTGACAGATTCTTTTACATGTGCCTTTTGCGCCTTTTTTATAGCAGGGGGATGACCTGTTCCAGTCTGATGCCCCTTGAACCTTTGATCAGAATGTGACAATCCTTGATGTCCTGTTTTTTGATGTATTCTTTCAGTTCGTCTACGTTGTCGAAGTTCGGGTAGCCGGTGTTGACTTCGCCGAAATGACGGCCTACCAATAGAACGTGTTCAAAGCCGTTTTCGTGTATGAGGTGGAGTATGTTTTCATGTTCCTCGCGGCTTTGTGTTCCCAGTTCGAGCATGTCGCCCAGGATGAGCAGTTTGTTTCCGGCTTCCATTTGGGCGAAGTTCTGCACGGACAGGGCCATGCTGCTGGGATTGGCGTTGTAGGCGTCGACAATGAGCCGGTTGCGTCCGGTGTCAATGAACTGCGAGCGGTTGTTTTGCGGTTCGTACTGTTCGATTCCGTGCTGTATCTGTTCGTCGGTCAGGCCGAAGAAGCGGCCTACGGTGGCGGCAGCGCGTACGTTCTCGGCATTGTATGTGCCGACAAGCCGGGTGTGTACGGCTATGGAGCACAAAGCGCACGACCCTTGCAGCTCCATTTGCAGGAATGGCGATGCTCCGGTGACCGAGCCGCGTACGTAGGGTTGCACGCGCAAGTCGGGTTGCAGGGCTTTGGCCATTTCCACCAGGTGCGGATTGTCGGTGTTGACAAAGGCACCTTTGCCCTTGTGCGCCACAAAGGCATAGAGTGCGCCTTTGGTGGCTTTCACCCCTTCGAGCGAACCGAAACCTTCGAGGTGTGCTTTGCCCACGTTGGTTATCAGCGCGTAGTCGGGTTGGGATATTTCGCACAGTTCCGCTATTTCGCCGGGGTGGTTCGCCCCCATTTCCACAATGGCTATCTGGTGTTCGGGCCGCAGGCCGAGCAGGGTGAGCGGCACGCCGATGTGGTTGTTCAGGTTGCCTTGTGTGTAGAGTATGTTGTATTTTTCCTTCAGCACGGCGGCCAGCAGTTCCTTGGTGGTTGTTTTGCCGTTGGTGCCAGTGATGCCGATGACGGTGGTTCCCATGCGGCGGCGGTGCAGCGCGGCCAGCTGTTGCAGGGTGTCGAGCACATGGTCAACCAGAATGAAGCGGTCGTCCACCGCATATTGGGCTTCGTCGACTACGGCATAGCGGCAACCCTGTTCAAGTGCCGACAGGGCGAAGGCGTTGGCATTGAAGTTCTCGCCTTTCAGGGCAAAGAATATGGAGTCGGGCCGGCAGTGACGGCTGTCGGTGCATACAACGGGATATTGCTCGAACAGAGCGTATAGCTTTTCCATAAGCGATTGGTTGTTAATGAGCAAAGTTCAGCATCCAGAAGCCGGAATACAGAACAAGGCATGGAAATAGCGAAATGACATTTCCGTTTTTCCTGCTTCTTGCAGTTTGTTTCTCTTTATTTCCGGGTTCTGTATTCCTGCTTCTGTTTTTTTACTTCAGTAATTCATCCAGCAGTCCGGCCATTTCCTGCTGCACTTTCTGGGCTTCGGCACGGGCTTTTTGGGCGAAGTCATGTTCGGACGAAGCGTAGATAATCTGGCGCGACGAGTTGACCAGCAGTCCGCACTGGGCATTCATGCCGTGTTTGGCCACTTCTTGCAGACTGCCTCCTTGTGCTCCGATGCCGGGTACAAGCAGGAAGTGGTCGGGAACAATCTTGCGTATGTCACCCAGCATTTCGGCTTTTGTGGCACCTACCACGTACATCATGTTTTCGTTGTTGCCCCATTTCGATGAGGTTTTCAGTACGGTTTCGAAGAGCCGTTCGCCGGTTTCGGCCGAAGGGATGAACTGGAAGTCGAACGCTCCCTTGTTGGAGGTCAGGGCCAGGACGATGACCCACTTGCCTTCGTAGGTGAGGAAGGGGCTTACCGAGTCTTCGCCCATGTAGGGGGCTACGGTGACGGCGTCGAAGTTCATGTTGCCGAAGAACGTGCGGGCATACATGGCCGAGGTGTTGCCAATGTCGCCCCGTTTGGCATCGGCAATGATGAACTGGTCGGGGTAGTTGGTGCGGATGTAGTCGACGGTGCGTTCAAGCACGTCCCATCCTTCAAGCCCGAGGCTTTCGTAGAAGGCGAGGTTGGGCTTGTAGGCCACGCACAGGTCGGCTGTAGCATCGATGATTGCCTTGTTGAATTCGAAGATGGGATCCTCGCTTTCGTCGAACAGATGTTCGGGTATTTTGTTCACGTCAGTGTCCAGTCCTACGCAAAGAAACGATTTCTTGCGCTGAATGTTTTCAAAGAGTTGTTGCTTGTCCATGTTTTTTGATATGAAAGTATGTTTGTCTTGTTTTATTTGTTGATTTAAATGACTTGACTTGAAGGAATAAGGATAAAATCTTCTTCGAATAAACTTTTGTCATATAGGGTCTCTTCCCCTATTTTTTGTTTTTTCAGATTTGAAATATCAACCACAGCTCCATATTCAATGAAGTTGTTGAAAAATTTTTGAATGTTATTTCCCCAATATACAAGGCAGCAGGCCATGGGTGCTCCTTTTCCAGAATCTGTTCCATTTACCAAGAAACGCAATCTTGTGTCATATAAGAAACAGATGGCAGAGGCATGTCCAAATATACATTTTTTCCAGTGAGTTGTGTTCGGTGCGACAGGTATCAAGGCAATGATTTCTGAAAGGTATTTTTGATGTGACAAGACACATTTTGCCAACCAATCTTTTATGGTCGTACCTCTGTCCCTATCCGCACCATACGGAGGATTCATGTAAATAGTTGGATAGTTCCATTCTTGTTTTAATCCATCTGTTTCGGGCAACCTGAATTCCGTTTCTGCATGTACAATAGAGTAGTTGTTGGAGCATGGATCCAAACTAATGCTGCCGTCAAAGAATTTTCTGATGGCATTTACGTATTTTGGGGGAGTGCACCAACTTTGGCTTTGGGTATTTACTTTTCGTCCGGCGGTCATATGATTTCCCTCCAATTCTTATTTTTCAAAATGAATAATTCGTCTTTTAATGTCGTTATGGAAACATTCTGGGGGGTTATTATGTTAAACCAACTTTCAATATCGCTGATATGTTCGTTAAAATATCGGCATAGAGCATAATGGGCTTCCAGATTCATTTTGACTTTGGTGAAGACATTACTCTTTTTTCCCTCTTTATATGAGTTTAAAAAAGCTTCTCTTATGGATTCATAGATGGGACAGGGTTGTAACAACAAGTCTGTTATGAATTGTGCAAGGCCGGTATCTGACAGGAACAGCAACCAATCATAAGATTGTGCCAGTACCTTTAGTTCTTTGTTTTGGTTTTCGGACGTAAACCAGTTGCCGTGATTGCTGACAATCCCAATGGATAAAGTAAAGTTTTTTAGCAGATTTTTGTTGTTCCCGTTAATGATGGTGTGTAGCAAGTCAGAATAAGGTTGAATGATAGGTTCGCCATGGTTATAGATTATGCCGTATTTTTCTCCTTTCTCATTGCGTATTTTTTGGAGAGAGGATGTGTTTTGAGCAACGTAGGCTCCTTGTTTTGCTTTCTCTATGGTTTGAGGCCCTTTTTTTGAACCTTCTTCTACCCCGACACGTTTGCATTCAAACATGGCATAAGGTTTTTGATGTAGAAAGTTCGTGTTTAAAGAGATGTTCTCGTTTGTTATGCGTTTGATTGTAGCTTGGACAATAGTAGTTGAGTCTTCGGCAATAGTACAAGCGTTTTTTAAAGTAAGGTCTTTGTCAAGCAAACAACCGGATTTTGCTTTGAATTCTTTTTCTACCCTTAGTTCTTTCAAAATCTTCGAAGATGTTAAAGGAAGTTTGTTTGTTATGGTTGTTTCCTCGTGTTTTAGCAGTGGATGCAAAGTAAATTCTACATTGTGAGTGATAGAAGGGTTGCCATATTCGCTTAGACCTTTTTCAATTGAGATGGAATCTTCTATTCCCCATTCTTTTAGCAAGTAAAAAGAGATGATTTCAATCATAGTTCCAAGTGCTCTTCCGGCTGCCTTTTTGGCATCCTTTGTATGGAAGAATACCTGCTCGCTCAGAACCTTTTGCAAAGTATCAATGGATGGATAACTCATAAGAATTTATTCTATAATTGTAATATTTTTCTTCCCCTACAGTTCGCTTTCCTTCAGCCGTTCGGCGTTTTCGGCAATGATGAGCTGGTCGATGACTCCCTGTATGTTGCCGTTCATGAAGTCGGCCAGGTTGTATATGGTGTAGTTGATGCGGTGGTCGGTGATGCGTCCCTGCGGATAGTTGTAGGTACGTATCTTGGCCGAGCGGTCGCCGGTAGACACCATGGTCTTGCGTTTGGACGATATGGCCTCCAGGTGTTTCTGCAGTTCAATGTCATACAGCTTGTTGCGCAGCATCTGCAGGGCCATTTCCCGGTTGGCAAGCTGTGAGCGGGCCACCTGGCACTGCACCATGATGCCCGTGGGCTTGTGGGTGAGCTGTACCTTTGTTTCCACCTTGTTCACGTTCTGGCCTCCTGCGCCGCTCGAGCGGGCGGTCTGGTATTCCAGGTCGGCGGGGTTTATTTCTATGTCCACCTCTTCGGCTTCGGGCAGGACGGCCACTGTGGCGGCCGAGGTGTGTACACGTCCCTGCGTTTCGGTTTGCGGCACACGCTGCACGCGGTGTACGCCCGACTCGTATTTCAGTGTGCCGTAGACGTTTTCGCCCGTCACTTCGAATATTATTTCCTTGTATCCGCCGCTGGTGCCTTCGCTTTCGCTGGTCACCTGTATGCGCCAGCCTTTCGACTCGATGTAGCGGGTGTACATTTTGAAAAGGTCTCCGGCAAAGATGGCCGCTTCGTCGCCGCCTGTGCCTCCGCGTATTTCCATCACGGCGTTCTTGCTGTCTTCCGGGTCGGCGGGGATGAGCAGCAGTTTGATGTGCTCTTCCATTTGCGGCAGCCGGGTTTCAATGTCGTCTATTTCGGCCCGGGCCATTTCGCGCATTTCGGGGTCCTGCTCCGAGTCGAGCAGTGCACGTGCTTCTTCCAGGTTGGCCAGCGTGGTTTTGTACTCGTTGCGTGCGTCCATGAGTTTTTTCAGTTCGCTGTATTCCTTGGTCAGTTTCACGTAGCGTTTCTGGTCGGCCAGCACATCGGGGTCGGTGATGAGCAGCGACACTTCCTCAAACTTGGGCTGAAGCCCGTCCAGTTTCTCGAGTAATGATTTGTCAGACATGTATGTTACAGAATGATTCGTTTACGGTTTTTGTGTGATTCTCCTTGTCGTTGCGGAGGGTTATACCTCCGGATATTTTTCCGCTGCATCGCGCAGGTTCGACACGAGCTGCACGAACCGCCACTCTACGTTTTCGCGGTATTGTTTTTTCGACATGAGGTTGTAGGGCATGGTGGTCTTGAAGCGGACGTTGAAGTGCAGCTCCGTCTTGCCGTCGGCCGTGAGCATGGCTTCGAGGCTGGCATCCACGTGGTCGATGATTTTCTCGCAGCGGGTCATGGCATAGCTCACCGTGCTGTGCCCGGCCTGTTCGCTGTGCAGGTCGATGCGGGTGACGAAGCGGGTGTCGGGAAACTTTTGTCCGAGTATGGGTACGCACAAATCCATTTCTCCGGCCACCAGTCCGGTTTCCGGGTTGAAGTGGTGCGACTTCAGGTTGACCATAATCAGGCGGTTGTCTTCGCCTTGCAGGTCCAGACCGGTCAGCGCCCAGTCGAACAGACTGTCCAGACACTCCTTGTATTGGGTCACGAAACGTTCGAACACGTTTTCGGCCTGTTCGTACGATGCGTTTACCTGTACCTTTATGCTCGACACGAAATCGCCTCCGTCCTTGTCGGACTGCAGCACTTCGGGCGGCAAGGTGCCTGCAAAAAGCAATGCGGGGAGCATTACCCAAAAAAACATTAGTTTTTTCATACCTTTTGTCGTTTATTCAATCGTCTCGTGTGTCCGGCTTCTGCGGGCGGCTTCTTCCTTCAGGTTTTCGGCCAGTTGGGCGAACCTCCACTCCAGGTTCTTCCTGTACACCTTTTGCGACACGAACAGGTTGAAGAACCAGCCGAACCTTACCTGCATGTCGAGCGAGCAGCGGGCGTTCAGTTCGTCGTCGCGCACCACCCGCAGTGTGGCCTCGGCTTCCTTTATGAATCCCGTGGCCTGCAGTATGTCATATTGCACTACAACGGTTCCGGGCGGTGTGTCCGTCACCCGGTACATGTGTCCCACCACCTCTATGTCGCGCACGGTGAGCAGGCCGGGCACCTGCACGTCGAGCCAGCCGGTGGTCAGGTCGGTTGCAGGGTCGTATGCGCTCCGTTTCAGGTGGTAGACAATCAGTTCGTCGCCTTCGCCTTGCAGACCCATGTCTTTCAGGCCCCAGGTCAGCAGACTGTCTATGTGGCTGCGGTATTGCCTCATGAAGTCGTCCATGACGGCCGATGTCACTTCTTCGGAGGCGTTCACCCGCGTTTCGCAGTGGGTGGTGAACACTCCTTTGTTGTAGACGGTGAACAGGGTGTCACCCGTTGCGTTGTCCGGAAAGGCACGTACGACACACGAAAGCCAGCATACCGCAAACAAAATCTTACGCATAGTTGTTCCGCACACGGAATAAAAGTTTGTCGTGCAAAGATAGTGAAAGGCGAGCGCAATGCCAACAAATTTATTTGATTGGCATGGCCGAGCCGCCTCCCATCTTATGTAAAGATAGTGAAAGGCGAGTGCCATGCCAACAAATTTATTTGATTGGCGTGGCCGAGCCCCGTCACACATCTGCTTCAAAGATATAACAAGTGATGGAGATGGAATGTTATGAAAAGCCGAAAAAACATAAATTACGTGAGTTCGGCATAAGAATAAGAATATTTCGTTGGATATTAGCCTTATAGCGATAAACATTGGGATGTATGATGGTACATTCATGTGGCTACGGGCCGGGAAATGTCACCTGAAGCCTGACAGATGGCCGGAAACAAGTTCGGGGAAAAGGAGCGTGTCTTCTCCCATGATGTCGTGTGTTTATGCCTTTAAAGTTCTCTTTTCACATAGGTGAAAAGAACGTCCCACGTATGTGGGACACGTGTCCCATATACGTGAGACACGTGTCTCACATACGTGGGACGATAACTTTGACGGCATAAAACAGGGAGAATACATTATAAAACGTGTCATTTGACGAATAAGACATGCAGCAAAGGGGCTGTCCGCCCCTGCGACCCCGACTTCCTTTTTCCCTACAGCTGGAAAAAGGAAGCAAAAAGAGCCGCCGCTGTGCCCGCTTCGCACGGAAAAACCCGTCCTTGCGAAGCCTGAATGCCTGAACTCGCTT
>CASEAJ010000090.1 GCA_949285425.1 uncultured Porphyromonadaceae bacterium | reverse complement strand
GCCTGCGAAAAGGTGAAGTATTCCTGCTTTTCCAGCGACGAGCGCAATTCCTGCATCTCCTGCATATGGCGCAGCTCCATCTTCCGTTCCATCATGCGGTGTTTGTAACCTCGTTTCGAGCATTGTGGGCTGCAATAACAGGTAGTTGTTTTTTGTGCGATGAACGGTTTTCCGCACCATTGACAAATCCTTTTTACTTCCATATTTTCCCTCTATTTTCCGTCGTTTTTCATAAATACTAATTTCCCCAACTGTCTACACATGTAAACCACTGTCAACACACGTCAACTACTGCGTCAGTGTGATATTTCGGCTTGCGTGGAATTTGCTCCGCGGTAGAAATATGGTAGGAAAATATGGAGAAAATCCGTGATCTCCAAATGGCAACTGGAAAGCACGCAAAAACAAAAGTCGCTGATATACAGCGACTTTATTCTAAATGGTTATGGTTGGTTACGGTTGTTTACAAGCCGTCATTTGCCGATGCAAAAACGACTAAAAATGGAGCCGAGAATCTCATCGGTGGTAATAGCACCTGTTATTAATCCAAGGAAGTGCATACATTCGCGGATATCTTGAGAGAGGAAATCATGAGAAATCTGCATGTCGATTCCTTCCAGTACACGGCGGATAGCAGCGAGAGCACTCGTCAACGCTTCATAGTGGCGCATATTACTTACCACCACATCGCCTAATTGAAGTGTTGGAAGCTGGGCAGCTTCCAGCAACGAACGCTGTAGCTCATCTGTATTGATTCGTTCTTTCGCAGAAATATAAATGCGTTCGGCATCAAAAGAAGCAAACAATTCATCTATTACAGAACATTCGTCTTTGTCAACTTTATCCACCTTATTAAATACCAAAATTATCTTTTTGCCTTCCGCACGACGAGCTATACGTTCAGTAAGCCACTCGATGTGTTCCGATATCTGAGTACAGTCCACCAGCCAAAGCACAATGCTGGCTTGTTCTATTTTCTGGTAAGTCCGCTCAATACCCATGTTCTCCACAGTATCTTTCGTTTCACGAATGCCGGCCGTATCTATAAAACGGAAAGTCACTCCACCAATGTTGACACAATCTTCTATCACATCACGGGTCGTACCATGCACATCGGAAACTATGGCTTTTTCCTCATTCAGCAACACATTGAGCAAAGTTGATTTTCCCACATTCGTCTCCCCTACCAACGCTACAGGAATACCGTTTTTCAACACATTACCCAAAGCGAAAGAGTCTGCCAAACGAGCAATCTTTTCTTCAATCTCCTGCGCAAGACGTTTCAGTTCTGTACGATCGGCAAATTCCACATCTTCTTCGTTGAAGTCAAGTTCCAATTCGATGAGCGACACAAAATGTAACAATTTTTCGCGCAACATCATCAACTCATTCGAGAAACGACCTCGCATTTGATTCAATGCCATACGGTGCGATGCAGTTGAAGTCGATGCTATTAAGTCTGCTATGGCTTCAGCCTGCGACAAGTCCATTTTCCCATTAAGAAACGCCCGTTGTGAAAACTCGCCCGGCTGGGCCAACACACAGCCTTGTGCCAACAACAATTTCAAAGTTTGCTGTTGTACGTACAATGACCCATGGCATGATATTTCCACCGTATCTTCTCCTGTAAAGGAATGAGGGGCACGAAAAACCGACACCAAAACTTCATCCAACACTTCCCCACCCGACTGTATCAATGTGCCGAACAACACTGTATTTCCAGGCTGTTCAAGCAATGAAACATCCTTACGAACCGGCTGGAAAACAGCATTCACTTTCTCTATGGCATCCGGACCTGACACCCGGACCACAGCAATTCCTCCAACTCCAGGAGCAGTTGATATGGCTGCTATCGTCGTATTTTTTATCATATTTTTTCTTTTATAATGGCATGAAGGATAAAAGCCTCCATATCCACAATCTGTATTCACAAATAAAAAACCACCTTGTTATCTCCACATAATGAAGACAGACTATTTTATAATAGATTCTAATATCTGTTTTTACTTCATTTTAAAAATTTCATATCTATCTGTTCATATAAAACTTTCAAATTTTCCGGATAGACTCCACTTTCCCAAGAATTTTTATCTGAGATAATTTTTGCAGGAATACCACCTATCGTCACATTATCCGGGACATCTCTGTTCACCACTGCATTTGCACCAATGGACACACCATTACCTATTTTTATGTTTCCAAACAGTTTTGCTCCAGGTCCAATATAGACATCATCACCTATTTGAGGAGCTCCATAATAATCACCAATACAACTGGAAGGATGTATTCTACAATTCTTTCCAACTTTAGCCTTTGAACTCACTACAATGGTTCCATAATGAACAATGTGCAACCCCGGACCAAATATATTTTTAGGTATAGAAAAACCCAAACGGGTACCTAAACGATGATTTTTCAATTCCAATATAAATATGTATATCTTCCAAAAAGCATTATTGTTCTTCACATTTCTCAAATACTCCAATTTACGTAACCGGCACTGGAAACGGTAACAATCCATTTTCCAATAATCAAGCCAAGATACACGGCTAAAACCATAAGCGGCCTTATCATATTCCAAATAATACTTATAAGAAGCTTTATCTTTTATCATAATTTCACGCCTTCAATAGTAATACAAAAATAGCTGTTTATCTTCATATAATAAAGACAAACAGCCACTTTTGCCATCCCTGTATACGACGTTTTCCGTCAAATACGATTCAACACCGTGCGAATAAGTTCCTGCACGCGAGGCTTATAGTCTGTATTGGCCGCTTCCACACGCCGATTGGCTATAACGCAACACACCGTCATGGCCCGATGTCCCATAAGTGCCGAAAGACCGGCTATAGCCGAACCTTCCATCTCGTAGTTCGTAATCCGACGTCCATTGTAACGAAACGACTCTATTTTGTCGTTTATTTCCATATCAGCCAAGTCAATACGCAAAACACGTCCCTGCGGGCCGTAAAAGCCATTCGATGAAATAGTCACACCACGCAACATATCATCACGTCCAATACGCTCTATCAGTTCCCGACTATTGTCAATCACATAGGGCGATGCCAACTGAGGATTCCAATGCATGTGCTGTTTGAAAGCTTTTTCAAACTCCAGATCACATACCGCATCGCGCCCCGCATAGAAATTCAACATACCATCGAAACCTATTGACTTTTCCGAAATAAGGAAACTACCCAACGGTATATCAGGCTGCATACCTCCACACGTGCCGATACGCACTATATTCAACCTCCTCAATTCACTTTTTTCCGTACGTGCTATAAGATCTATGTTCGCCAAAGCATCCAGTTCGTTCACCACAATGTCAATATTGTCCGTACCAATACCTGTTGAAATCACCGTGATACGTTTTCCATTGAAAGTGCCCGTCACGGTGTTAAACTCGCGGTTCGACACGGAACACTCCTGCGTATCAAACATCGATGCCACGACAGCCACACGTCCCGGATCACCCACCAATATGACATTATCGGCCAGTTGTTCGGGTTTTACATGAAGGTGGAAAATGCTGCCATCTTCGTTAACTATCAGTTCTGAAGGCGGGAAATGTTTCATAATCGTCTGTTTTTATATTTTTTCATATAACAAACGTACATGGTAAAATGTTCAAAAAAAACTGCGACAGCCTCGCTATCGTATTCTCCAAAAGCAAGAATCCAACACAAAAAACCATTCTCCTACGTGAGTTCGGGATAAAAGTTTCGTGCAGCCAACAGCACGGTGTCATGTGTCTATGCAGAAAAAGTTATCGTCCCACGTATGTGAGACACGTGTTTCATATATGTGGGACACGTGTCCCATATACGTGGGACGATAACTTTGTGTCATTTAACGAATAAGGTTGACTTAAAATATCTTAATGCATAAAAGAGGTTGACTCAGATTTGACTTATGTTTATATTGGGTTGACTCGTTTGTCAACTATTCACTTGTCGGGTTG
>CASEAJ010000089.1 GCA_949285425.1 uncultured Porphyromonadaceae bacterium | reverse complement strand
ATTTCTTTTACCGAAAACTTTTCCAAGGTGACTTTCCGGTAAATCTCCGAAATTTCACACAGACTACGCTGTGACTGTTCATAATCTTTTTGTTTCATTCTTTTGACTCTTTAGGAGTCAACCTTTTTTAAAAAAAGACACGCATTATAAAACGTATCATTTTCCAATGACCGACTTGGGTTAAAAATACTGAAAGACGGATGAGCGCCAATAAACTTTTGGGGACCATAAATTGTTTTAGCGGTGTTTTTCTTTCTGTGGCGGGGAGTTTGTCCCAAATCTAATGACTGATTGGGTGGGTTTATGGATTTCACCTTTGTCCTTTTTTTGACACGGTCGTTTCCCGTTTTGATGAAGAAAAAGTGCGGGAAGGAGGAAAGGGACAGGGCAGAAACTATTCCCGGAAACCGTTTCTGAAATCGGTTCGGAAACTCACAATTCGATGTTTTGCAGGCGTTTTTGCTTGCGGAATTTAAATTTAAATGTTTATTTTGCAAACGGATAAAAGAAAGTTCTTGTTTTATGAGTAAGAATGAGAGAGTTACATTTGGCAGCAAGATAGGGGTGATATTGGCTACGGTGGGTTGTGCCGTGGGCTTGGGCAGCATTTGGCGCTTTCCCTATATGGTGGGTGAAAACGGCGGTGGGGTGTTTCTGCTGGTCTTTATGCTTTGTACGCTTTTGCTTGGCTTGCCCATCATGATTACCGAATTTTTCATCGGCAGACGTTCGCGCAGCAATGTGGCGGGGGCGTTCAAGACTTTGGCTCCGGGCAGTCACTGGTCGCTCATTGGATACAACGGGGTGCTGGCGGCTTTTCTCATATTAGGTTTCTATTCGGTGGTGTCGGGCTGGACGCTGGAGTATATGTGGCAGGCCCTTACCGGCTCACTTTCAGGCAAGACCACTGCCGAGTTCGCGGCCGATTTCGAGTCGTTTTCCTCTTCTGTCTTCCGTCCCATAGGCTGGACATTGGTTTTCATAGCCATGACCCATATCATCATTGTGTCGGGTGTGGAAAAGGGCATTGAGCGGGCATCCAAAATCATGATGCCGGCTTTGTTTCTCATTTTGCTTCTGTTGTGTGTACGTTCGCTTACACTGCCGGGTGTGAAAGAAGGGTTGGCCTTTTTGTTCAAGCCCGATTTTTCACAGTTTTCCTCTTCCGTCGTTCTGAGTGCAATGGGGCAGACTTTCTTTTCACTGAGTATCGGCATGGGCTGTCTCATTACCTATTCTTCCTATTTCGGTAAGGATACCAACTTGCAGATGACGGCCGTGCAGGTCACGGTGCTGAATACGTTGGTGGCCTTGTTGGCCGGTATCATGATTTTTCCTGCCGTGTTCAGCTTCGGCATAGAGCCCACGGCCGGGCCCGAACTGGTGTTCATTACCCTTCCCAACATTTTTGCACAGATTCCTTTGGGCAATGTGTGGTCGTTCATCTTTTTCATTTTGTTGGCTTTGGCCGCACTCACATCGACCATATCCCTGCATGAAGTGGTTACTGCCTATGTGCATGAGGAATATCACATGACACGGAAAAAAGCGGCTTGGCTCGTCTCCTTGGGGGTTGGCGTTATAGGCATTTTCTGTTCGCTTTCTTTCGGCCTGCTCAAGGAATATACCATTGGAGGGCTCATCCTGTTTGATGCGCTGGATTATCTGACGGCCAAAATCATGATGCCCCTTGGCGGTATGCTGATTTGTATTTTCGTGGGCAAGCGCATAGAGAAAAAGGTGTTGAAGGAGGAGTTGACCAACAAGGGGAGTGTGGCTTTCTATTTTTTCAATACGTACGCGTTTTTCATCAAATATATTGCGCCTGTGGCTATCGGATTGATTTTCCTGAACGAGCTGGGGCTGCTCAAAAAACTGGCGGAACTGTTTTGATGTGCAGCAGTGCCGATGTCAATGTTCAATGTGTCAATGGTAACAGTGTCTTTGTCAAAAAATAAAATGAAGCTCATTGCGAGCCTCGCGCACAAGAAGTATCGCGACGAACTCGGACTTTTTGTGGCGGAAAGTACCAAACTTGTGCTTGACCTGCTGGCGGGCGGCATGCATTGTGTGTTGCTGGCGGCTACAAAAGAGTGGTTGTCCGGACATGTGGGGTTGTCGGCCGATGAAACTGTCGAAGTGACCGAATCGGAACTTGGGAAGGTGTCTTCGCAAAAGACGCCCCAAGGTGTATTGGCCTTGTTTCGTAAGCCGCAGCAAGCGTATGCTTTCGAAACGCTGCAACATACGCTGTGCCTGGCATTGGACGATGTGCAGGACCCCGGTAATCTTGGTACGATAATCCGTGTGGCCGATTGGTTCGGCATTCGCGATGTGTTCTGTTCGCTTCATACGGCTGATGTGTATGGGGTGAAGACCGTGCAGTCTACCATGGGTGCGTTGGCCAGGGTACGGGTGCACTATGTGGACCTGCCCGATTTTCTTGCCTGCTGTCGGGAGTCACACATGCCGGTCTACGGCACCTTTATGGATGGAGATAACCTGTATGCTGATGACACGCTTGAGTCACGTGGTGTCATAGTCATGGGCAACGAAGGAAACGGCATATCGCCCGAAGTGGAGCGGATGGTGTCGGAACGTCTCCTCATTCCGAGCTATCCGCCCGGCGAACCTACGTCCGAATCGCTCAATGTGGGTGTGGCTACGGCTGTGGTGTGTGCCGAGTTCCGGCGGAGGCAGCAGAAAACCGGTCGTGGTTGAACGGTTGTTTTTCTCTGCCGCTCCTCCTTTTTTTGTTTCCTTTCCCGTTTGACCCAAACCGGGAGTTAATTCGTGGGGCGTTATTTTTTCTCCAGTACCAGGTCGATGCGCCCGAGGTACAATCCGCTTTTGCCGGCTTGGGCAACAATGATGTCGCGGCCGTCAAGGTTCTTGGCCGTGGTGTTTGCAATCAGTTCGTGCGAGTGTCCGCCAATGACGACGTCGATGTTCCGGCTGTTTTGCACCAGCATGAAATCGTTCTGCTTGAATTTTTCCGGATTGCCTCCGAGGTGCGACAGGCAAATGACCAGGTCGCACTTTCTCCGTTCCTTCAGGTAAAGAGCCGTTTCGTTGGCTACGGTAATCGGGTCGAGCCATTCCATACCTTGATAGTTTGACTGGATGATGAGTCCTTCGGGGTTGACATTCACGGCCATGATGCCAATGCGCAGTCCGGCACGTTCCACAATGATATAGGGCTTTACAAGGTTGGCCAGTGCCGGATGTTCGAACACGTAGTTTGAACTCACAATGGGGAAGCGGGCATTTTCCAGTACCGAGGCCAGTGTATCGGGCCCGTTGTCAAATTCGTGGTTGCCCAATGTGGCGGCATCATAGCCCATGCGGTTCATGGCGTCTATTTCCACCCGGCCGTTATAGAAGTTGAAGTAGGGTGTGCCTTGCCAGTAGTCCCCTGCATCGAGCAGCAGTACGTTGGGTTCTTCACTCCGTATCTTGTCTATCATGCCCATGCGTCGTGCATAGCCTCCCATGTCGGGGTTCTTTGCCGCCAGGGGCGAGGTAGCCTCCACTTGGCTGTGGGTGTCGTTGGTGTGGAGGATGGTAAGTCTTACGGTTTCTCCGGCATAGCTTGCCGTCCATGTGAGAAACAGTTGCAGTGCGATGCACAGCAGGCCTTTGCGGCCGGGAAAATTATTCGGCTTCATAGATTCTTCCGTCTGATTGGGTGGTTATAATGTTTCCTTTTTGTGTTTCGGCTTTGATGTAGTCAATGAACATGTTCCGTACTTTGATGCCGGTATTTTCACGCCGGGAATATTCGGCGAGGGGGGTCAGTCTGTCGTTTCCTCCGGCCAGGTAGTCGTTGGTGGCCACCAGGTAGGTCTTGTGCGGGTCAATGGGCTGTCCGCCTATGGTGGGGTTCAGGGCCTTGCCTTCTTTGATGCCCATGCGCAGACCTGAAACGCCTTCGCCGCCCACCGAGGCAATGATGTCGCACAAGGCGAGCACTTGGTCGCCCCCAAGCCACAGGATGACCAGTTCGTTTTCGAATGGCATGAGTTCGAACATTTTGCCTACGGTGATGTCGCCTTGCGGCAGGTCGGTGCGCAGTCCGCCTATGTTGACGACACTCATGTCTACAGGCTGCTGCAGGTAGTCGGAGGCCGCTTTGCGGAACACATCGGCCGAAAAGTTGGACAGCAGGCTTTCCGGTTGTCCCGCCCGCATGGCTTGTGCCGATTGTCCTATCACGATGTCCATTTGTGCAGCCATCTGTGCCTTGAGCGGTTGCAGGCAGGCTTCATAGTCACGGTCGGCAAGCGCTTCGGTCGTGCTGTCGATGGCAATGACGGTGGAGGACTGTTGTGTGACGGTCCATTGTTTCTTTTGGCAGCCGGCAAGAACCGTTGCAAGAAACAGGGGTAGTAGAAGAATGTTTCTGTTCATTGTATTGGTGAATAAAGAAATATGTGCAAAGGTATGTGTTTTATCCGTTTGATTATAATTTGTTGGGTTGCGTTGGATTTCAAAGAATTTTTCAGTATTTCAGCCACTTCCACATTTCCTGCCAGGTCGGTTTTTTGCCGTACATGAAAATGCCGGTGCGGTATATCTTTCCGGCCAGCCAGGTCGATCCGATGAAGGAGAGTATGAGCACGCCGAGGGAAAGGGCAATTTCCCAGGCAGGCACATCGAAGGGCAGGCGCACCATCATCACCACCGGCGAGGTGAACGGAATGATGGAAAACCAGAACGCAAACGACGATTCGGGACTGCGCACGCTGTACAGTGCAGCGAAAATGGCCAGCATGATAGGCAGTGTCACGGGCAGGGTGAACTGGTTGGCATCGGTTTCGTTGTCCACAGCCGAGCCGATGGCGGCAAAAAGCGATGCGTAGAGCAGGTAGCCTCCGAGGAAGTAGACCAGGAACAGCAGTCCTATCTGCAGCCAGTTGAAGGCAGACAGCATGCCGTACAGTTCTGTCGCTATGCCCTCGGCTTCGCTTACGGACATGCCCTGCATGGTGTTGAGTTCCTGCATGGCACTGAGGTCAATGCTGCCGCTCATGGCCAGACTGCCGGCCGTGAGAAGTACCAGTGTAAGTACCACCCACATGAGGAACTGGGTGAGTCCCACCAGCGCGATGCCGATGATTTTACCCATCATCAGCTCGAACGGTCGTACCGACGACACGATGACTTCGACAATGCGGTTCGACTTTTCCTGCATCACACCGTTCATGACCTGCGTGCCGTACATGATGATGAACATGTAAATCATCATGGCCGACACCATGCCTATCAGGAGTGCCATTTCGGCCGAGCCTTCCGTCTCTTCTCCATCGGCCCCCCACTTGATGGTCGGTATGTCGAGCTGTGTTTTTGAACTTTCTACCATTTCCTTCAGTCCGGGAATGTGGTAGGCGGCCAGTTTCTGTTCCTCCACCTGTTTGCCCAACAGGTTTTCGATGTATTCTTTCAGTTCGACATTCAGTTGCTTTTCCGAGTATAGTGTCACTCCCTGCGGGTTTTGGGCCAGGTTGTCGGTGATGTAGAGCAGGGCGGTGAAGTTTTCGTTGCCGGTCTGTTCGCGCCGGATGTCGTCGGCCGGCTTGTCCATGAAGTCGAACGTGTAGGTGCCGTTGCTCTTCAGGGCATCGCGGTACAGCCCGGTGCGGTCTACCACCACAATGTATTTTTTAGTACTGTCCTGCAGTTGCATGATCCAGCTTGGCAGCAGGATGAGGGCGACAAACAACAGGGGTGTGAGGAAGGTCATCAGGATAAACGACTTCTTGACCACTCGCTCTTTGTATTCTTTCCGGATAATCAGCGATATTTTGTTCATGTAGGATTACGTTTTTGGGGGATTACAAGTCCGTTGTCAGCGGTTTACGGTTTCTATGAATATGTCGTTCATGCTTGGCAGCATTTCTTCGAACGCCAGCACGTCGGTCTGCGCCATGAGGGCGGCAAGCAGCGTGTTGTTTGATGTCTGCGGGTCTGATTTGCGTATGACGGTTTCAAAGCGTCCGGCCGGGCCGTCGGTCTGTTCCTGCACTTCGAAACAGCTGTCGGCGGTCAGCGGCGAAGAGGTGCGGACTTTGAACGTGTGATGCGTGTGTGCCGCCCGTATTTCGGCCACGTTGCCCTGCAACATGATTTTCGAACGGTTTACCAGCGATATGTTTTCGCACAGTTCTTCGACCGACGACATGTTGTGTGTGGAAAAAATGATGGTGGCTCCCCGGTCGCGCAGTTCGAGTATTTCGCGTTTCAGCAGGTCGGCGTTGACCGGGTCGAAGCCGCTGAACGGTTCGTCGAAGATGAGCAGTTCGGGCTCGTGCAGAATGGTGGTGATGAACTGCACTTTCTGCGCCATGCCTTTGGACAGTTCTTCCACCTTCTTGTTCCACCAGGCTTCGATGCCGAATTTCTCGAACCAGTGTTTCAGGGCTTTCAGTGCGTCGTGCTTGCTCATGCCCCGCAGCTGTGCCAGGTAGAGGGCCTGTTCGCCCACTTTCATTTTCTTGTACAGTCCCCGTTCTTCGGGCAGGTAGCCTATGTGGCGCACGTCTTCCGGACGGATGACCTTGCCGTTGAGCCGCACTTCGCCGCTGTCGGGGGCGGTGATGCAGTTGATGATGCGGATGAGGGTGGTTTTGCCGGCTCCGTTGGGCCCCAGCAGCCCGTAGACCGTGCCGCGCGGAACGGAGAGGCTTACCCCGTCGAGTGCCCGGTGGCCTGAGTATTGTTTGACGACGTTTTCTACTTCCAGTAACATGAAAAACCGTGTTGAATGTTTGATGATAGTCCGGTGTCCCGGTTGGTTCCTTATAACTCCGGCAAAGTTACCGAAAAAACGA
This sequence comes from uncultured Porphyromonadaceae bacterium, assembly GCA_949285425.1. GTDB lineage: Bacteria > Bacteroidota > Bacteroidia > Bacteroidales > Paludibacteraceae > QVMH01. The sequence goes on along the minus strand of CASEAJ010000089.1, from coordinate 34,825 downwards.
TAATAACCGTTCGTATTTTAAGGAAAGGCAAAAAAATAAGTTGGGAAAAAACGAAGTGTCATTTGAGGATTGTTTTTTTGTCCGGATTGTTTTTTGAAGAGGAAGTTTGCCGGTGGTAAATGACCGATGAGAAAAACAATCCGGACAAAAAAGAAACTCAAAAAGTCACAACTTGTTTTTTCTTTCCTGAAGGGTAAAAACATTTTTATGCGCCGATGGGCTGCACGGAAACCTTTTCCCCTGCCCGTGCGTCTTCTTTTATCCTTTTGACCGTCGGGGAAAACGCATTATAACATGTGGCAATGAACGCTCAAAAGAACAAACGATAACTCCAGTTTCTCAACTGGATTGTTAGGCTAAGTGGCTCAATATACGGTACATTTTTCCCCGCCTTGTCCGGTGAGCCGGAAAATCGGCCTGTAGAAGCCGCCCGAAGGCCTGTTGTCTGAGCGAAGCGAGTTCAGGCATTCAGGCTTCGCAAGGCCGTGTTTTTCCGTGCGAAGCGGGCACAGCGGCGGCGTTCTTTGCTTCGTTTCTTTCGCTGAAGAAAGAAATGAAGTCGGGGTCGCAGGGGCGGACAGCCCCTTTGCAGTCTGCCTTATTCGTCAAAAGATACGTTTTATAATGCGTTTTCCCTGTTTTGACCGTACTGGTTTTCCGTTTCATCGGCCAATATTCTACGACCCATAATAGTGAGTTGTACAACCCATAATAGTGGGTTGTATAACCCATAGTAGTGAGTTATATAACCCACAATAGTGGGTCGTAGAATTTGTGCCGTCGGGAAGCGAAACACAAGCCGGCAAAATGGAAAAACACTCTGTTTGTGCGAACGAATGGGGGCTTGTTTTTGCCGGAGGATTGAACAAAACAGCCGTGTAAATGGTTTTAAAAGAAAAAGGTTTAAGTAACTCGTGAAAATCATATAAAAGCTGAGTCGCTGAAAAACAGGCTTGATTTTTACGGGTTGGTTAAGAACAGTTATAGGTTTCCGTTATGAAAAAGTGGTTGAGTTTGGCTTGTTTTGTTTTTGTTTTGTCGTGGAGCGTCGCTTCGTTTGCTGCCGGACGCTATGTGGGGCGGGTGTCGGATGAACAGGGAAATCCCTTGCCGTATGTGTCGGTATATGTGAAAGACAACCCGTATGTGGGCACCGTGACGGGAAACGGAGGCGAATTTGCGTTGGACATACCGCCGGCCGACCGTGCCGACAATCTGGTGTTTTCCTTCATCGGTTTCCGTACGGTGGAGTTGCCGGTGAGCACTTTGACCGAAGAAACGCCTGTGGAGGTGACGTTGGTAGAGCAGCCGGTCTTGCTCGACGGTGCGGAGGTGTCGGCCAAAATATCGAAAAAGGAAAGCCGTAAAATAAAGAAAGCGGTGCTGGCCCGTTTTGTGGAACGTCTGAAGCAGGACTTTCCGAATCGTATGAGCGAATACCGGGTGGTGTCGACCTATCAGGGAGCGCAGGATGACCGTCAGCTGTTGAGGCATGAAATGATAGGGACGTTGGAGGAATATCCTCAGTCGGAACGGCGTAAAAGCGACTCCATCGTGGTGTTTTCGGAGAGTGTAAAGGAATTTACCACCCAAGAGGTGGAAGCCGGTTATGAAAAACTGAACGAACTGGCAGCCGAGCAGTTTGAAAAAAACGCAAAGAAGAACCGGCGCAAGAAAGGCAACGTGCCGGCCACGCTGTTTGAAAAGCGTGAACTGGATGAGCAGATGCTGAAAATGCACCGTTACTTGTGGGGCGGTTATACCGGCTCTATCGTCGGATTGCTGAATGTGAACAAACTTTCCATGTGGGACTATACGACCGTGGGCGACCAGAATATTCTTACTTATACCGACAAACGGAATTTTATAGGTATTGCAAAGATGAAGCTACAGATGTTTTTCTATGTCGATCCGGCCACGTTGAGTATCGGGAAAATAGCCCAAAGCCTCGAAGCCGAACTGCATATACCGTTTGGCTACAAACTGAGTGACGAGGAACTGGAATTGGTCAACATCATCCAAATGCAGACTGACACGTTGGAAAAATATCGTGTGCGCCATGCCTATCTTGATGTGAAGAGGAATGTGTTTTTCCGTGAGGTGGATGGCAACCGGGTGGTAAAGGAGAAGAATCTTGATATGAAGACCCGTGTTGCCGACCGCAAGGACCGTCAGCTGAACTACAGTGCCCAGGCCAAACTGCTGGTGACAGGGAAACCGGTCATCGTCAAGGAACCCCGTTAGTTTGTCTGTTGTTTCGTACCCCTACTCCGCTTCGCGGTACTCCCCCCTGCACCAGGGGGAGAGTTTGTTGTGTACGTGACCGAAGCCGAATGCCGAAAACAGCGCAGCAGATTGCCCATTCTGGTTACGCCGTCTCATATGTCTCCGTTGTCCATAAAGCTGTAATACGTTCCGCCGGCCACAATGAGATGGTCGAGAAACCGTATGCCGATGGCTTCGCATCCGGCTTTTGTCTGTCGGGTGATGGAGTGGTCTTCGCGGCTGGGACGGCATTGTCCCGAAGGATGGTTGTGGGCAATGGCAATGGCTGCGGCCGACCGTTCCAGGGCCAGGCGCAACAGCATGGGCACGTCCACCACTGTGCTTCGGGTGCCTCCCTGTGTGAGTCTTTTCACTTCCATTACTTTGTTGGCTCCGTTGAGCAGGGCGACCCACAATTCCTCATGTGGCAGGTCGGCCATTATCGGTTCGAACACATCAAACAGTTCTGTACTGTTGCGAATACACTTCCTTTCAATGGCGGCGTTGGCCTTTCGCCGGTTTCCCAGTTCCAAAGCGGCTTTTATGGTGATGGCTTTAGCTTCGCCAATGCCTTTGAACTGTCGGCACAGTTCGGCAACACTGAGGCGTGCCAGTTCGTTCAGGTTGTTGCTGCATTCCTGCAGGATGCGGCGCGACAGTTCTACGGCCGATTCGTCCTTGTTGCCCGACCCGATGAGGATGGCCAGCAGTTCTGCATCGGAAAGGCTTTGCTGTCCTTTTTTCAGCATTTTCTCGCGCGGACGGTCATCTTCGGCCCATTGGCGTATGGTAAGACGGCGGGATTCTTCTGTTTGCATGGTGGTCATTTGATGTGAAAACGAAATCCCGCTCCGAAACTGAGTTGGCTGAGAGCTTCGGTTTCGTTTGAACCCAATTGGACGTCTGTGCTTGTCATACCGGTTCCTTCGGCCGTCACGTTTTTTATCCAGCCTTGGGTGGTGCTTATGGTGAAGAAGACCCCGAAGCAGTCTGCCAATTTATATTCGGTGCTGATGTTGGCATGGAATCCTATACTGTTTCCTTTGACTTTGGCTTCGTTGTTCAGCAGTGTCAGTTTTTCCTTGTAATTAATATATCCAGGAGCCAAGCGCGAGTCGAAAGTCCAGCGGCTGCTTATCGGGTAACGCAGCAGAAGGGCAGGTGCAATGAAATTGATGGCATCGCGGCATATCATCGGGTCGCCTCCGCCTGATAGGTCGGTTGATACCCACATGTCTGCATGAGCACGATATGTGTAGTACATGACCCCGATGCCTACGTATTTGCTGGGGAAGAAGTCGATGGAAGTGTGTATGCTTACTCCGGATGTAAGTTGGCCGACAAAATAATCCATCATGGGAGTGAGTCCATCTGGAATGCTGGCGGTTCGGCAGGTATATCCGACTCCGGCTTCAATACGCCAAGTCGACAGTATGTTCTGTCGTTTGGATACGAAGGGGCTCAAGGCATCGGCATAGGCTTCGGGTATACTGTCGCGCAATACAGCTTCGCTTGTTCGCATGATGACCGCCATCATTTGATAGCAATTTTCTTCTTTTCGCAATGATTTGATGTGTAGTGTGTTCCCTCCTGTTTTGCGGGTTTCCCTTTTCAGCGTTTCCAAAACGGAAACGGAGTCGAGGCAATTTCTGCCTGGCTGGCTTGTTATGAGAATTGTTCCCAAAGTTTCGGCTGTTGAGGGCACATCCTGTTCGGTGGGGCATACCAGAACAGGCATGTTTTTGCTGTAGGCAGGATAAGATTTTTTGATGATTTTTCTCACGTTCGGAGCAGCTTGCAACAAACAGGCAATGCCAAGAATAAAGTTTAGTAAAAAGAATTTTTTCATGACAATTATTTTTCTGGGTTTATGGCGATACAATGCTTATTCCGTTTGTTTTTTCTCGATTCGGACTACTGTGTTCACTTCCTTGATTTTGAGTACATCTTTCCGGATATGTTCTATGTCTTCCGTGTCGTGTACGTAAATGTGGAATTGTCCGACGAATATGCCGGCATTGCTTTCTATGTTGATGCGGCTGATGTTGACGTTATAGCTGTCGGATATGACCTTGAGAATGTCAATGAGGATGCCTTTACGGTCGATGCCCCGTATTTCGATGGTTTCTTCAAAGGAAAGCATTTTGTGGGTGTCCCATCTCACTGAAATGATGCGGTCTCCCTGGCTGCTTTTGAGTTTGGCTGCCACAGGGCATTGTTGTTTGTGTACCTCTACCGTTTCAGCATCGTTTACATAGCCCAGCACATCGTCGCCGGGAATGGGATGGCAACATGCCGACAATTCGTAACCATGCCGGTCATCGGTCAGTATAAAGGTTTTTTTGCGGTCGATGCGTTGTGCAGGTACAAGTTCGGCCGGTGCTGTTTCCGTGTCTTTGGACTTGTTGTTTTCGTTGGGTTGCCCGTTGGCGGAGAATATTTTCAGGTAGCGTGAGAACACGTTTTTGCTTTTCGGCTTGAACAGTCGTGGAATGTCATCGAGGTTGAGTGTCTCTTTCCCGGCCCGCAGATAAAGCTCTTGCGGTTCGACAATGTTGTAATGGTTGAGCAGGCGGACTATGTTCGTGTTGTCCATTTCAAGGTTCAGACCGGCAAAAATGTCGGCGATCTTCTGTTTGCCTTGTGCGGCTATTTTCTTGTTTTGCCGCTTGAACCATTCGTTCAGTCTCGATTTGGCATGGGCCGTTATCACGTATCCTTCCCATTCGGGTTGGGGGGTGTGCTTTTTCGAAGTAAGAATTTCCACTTGGTCGCCACTGTTCAACTTGTAGCTCAGTGGCACTAGTTTGTGGTTTACTTTTGCCCCTATGCAATGGAAACCGATGTCGGAGTGTAGCATGAAGGCGAAGTCGAGGGCCGATGCTCCTTGTGCGATGGTCTTTATGTCACCTTTGGGGGTGAAGACGAATATTTCCGAAGCAAACAGGTTCAGCTTGAACGTGTCCATGAAGTCAATGGCATCGGGTTCTGGATGTTTGAGTATTTCCTTGATTTCGCGCAGCCATTTGTCCAATTCGCTTTCGTCGGTTTCTCCGGTTTTGTATTTCCAGTGTGCGGCTACGCCCCGTTCGGCAATGTCATCCATGCGTACGCTGCGTATCTGCACTTCGACCCAACGTCCGCCCGGTCCCATCACGGTTACGTGCAGGGCTTCGTATCCGTTGGCTTTCGGTGTGCTTACCCAGTCGCGGATTCGTTCGGGATGGGGTTTGTATATGTTGGTCAGGGCCGAATAAATCATCCAGCATTGTGCCTGTTCGCTCATGTCGGGTTTGGGCTCGAAAATGATGCGCATGGCCAGAATGTCGTACACTTCTTCGAACGGGATATTGTGTTTTGACATTTTGTTCCAAATGGAGTAGGCTGTCTTGATACGGGCTTTCAGCTCGAACTTGTAGCCCAGTTCGTGCAGTTTCTCGTCAATCGGTTTGGAAAATTCCTGATAGAATCGGTTTCTGTTTTCTGCATCTACGGCCAGTTTGTCTTCCAGCATCTTGAACGTTTCGGGATGCTCGTATTTGAAACTGAGATTCTCGAGCTCGGTCTTTATACGGAAAAGCCCCAGACGATGGGCGAGGGGGGCGTAGATGTATTGTGTTTCACCGGCTATTTTGTATTGTTTGGCGGGAGGCATGGAAGCCAGGGTCCGCATGTTGTGCAGGCGGTCGGCTATTTTGATGATGATGACGCGCACATCTTCGGACATGGTAAGGATGAGCTTTCGGAAATTTTCTGCTTGCTTGGAAGCCTGGTTGCCGAATACTCCGCCCGATATTTTTGTCAGTCCGTCGACAATCTGGGCTATTTTCTTGCCGAACAGGTTTTCAATGTCTTCCACCGTGTAGTCGGTGTCTTCCACCACGTCGTGCAACAGGGCCGCACAGATGGAGGTGGAACCGAGTCCTATTTCCTTGACAACAATATGCGCCACTGCCAGCGGGTGCATGATGTAGGGCTCGCCCGAACGGCGTCGGATACCCTTGTGCGCTGCATTCGCAAAGTTGAACGCCTTGGTGATGATGGCGATTTTCTTCCGGTGGTTCGTGTTCAGATATTCTTCCAGCAGGGAGTCAAAGTCCTGCTGAATCAGTTTGTCTTCTTCGGATATGTTGTCTTCCTGTTTCATAAAGCCTCGTGCTAATGTCCAAATATGCTAATGGGCAAACCGACCATGTGTTGATGGGTTTCCACGTTTTAAAAGCCTGCAATGAGCAGGCCGATATCGTTTGATTTTATGCCGTAATAATTTCCTATGAGCCGGTTTACCATCATGCCTTCATATACGTACACCCCGTTGCGGAAACCGGTGCTTTCGGCTATTGCCGACTTGACGCTACCCGAACGTCCTATCTTCAAAAGGATAGGAGCGAATATGTTGCTCAGAGCCATGGATGTGGTTCGGGGCACCCGTGCCGAGATGTTGGGTACGCAGTAGTGTTTCACGCCGTGTTTCTCGAACCAGGGTTGCCTGATGGTCATGCATTGCGATGTTTCGAAACAACCTCCCTGGTCTATGCTCAGGTCGATGATGACGGCTCCTTTCTTCATGGTTTTGACCAGTTCTTCCGATACCATGAATCGTTCCGATTCGTTTATGTAGCGCAGGTTACCGATGACGGTGTCTGCCGAAGCCAAAGCCCTGAACAATACGTTCGGATGAATGACCGATGTGAACACGTGTTGCCCCAAATGCTGTTTTATCTGTCTCAGTTTGTTGATGTCGTAGTCGAATACTTTTACTTCGGCACCTATGGCCAAGGCTGTCTGTGCGGCAGCCGATGAAGTGATGCCGGCTCCGAGAATGACGACTTCGGTCGGCGGTATTCCGGCTACGCCTCCCAATAGCAGTCCTTTGCCCCCATGTTCGCTGGTCATCAGCTCCGATGCAACTGATATGGCCGATATGCCTTCTATCTCTGACAGGGAGTTGACTACCGGAAAGGCCTTTTGCTGGTCTTTTATTAGGTCGTAGGCCACCGCGGTGAGGTGCTTGGCCATCATAAGGCGGATGCATTCTTTCGACAGGTTGTTGATTTGAAGCAATGACATGATGGTCGAGCCCTCATTCATCAGGTGCAGTTCTTCCACTGTAGGTGGGGCTATTTTCAGCACAATGTCGGCACTGAACACATCGGCGGCATCATCCACCAGAAAAGCTCCGGCTTCGCTGTATTGCAGGTCGGTGTAGGAGATGGGTAGTCCGGCCTCCCGTTGTATGTATACACTGTGCCCTTCTTCAACCACGATGGCGACACCTTCGGGAGTGAGACCCACACGGGTTTCCAGTTCGGTGTTCTCTCTGGGTATTCCGATGGATAGGCGAGGTTGTTCTGCCAGTTCGCGTAGCAGGCATTCTTCCGGAAAAAGTTTTTGCCTGGTTCTCGGGTCTAATGTCATATCGGTCCTTTTATTAGTTTCCCACAAAACTAATAAAAAATGTATAAAAAAGACCTGTTCTTCCGTGAAATCTATGTGGAAAGCGTAAAATGTGAGTGAAAGGGCCTGCGTTCATAAGATCGGCCGAGCCCTTTTTTAGTCTTTTCCCGACTATGAATACGCTGTTGCCATCTGATAAGATATTTTTTTCCTAGACTTGTCGTAGGAAATGGATTTCAGCTTTTTTCTGAATTTTCTTGTTTTGGATTTGTATTTTTTCAGATAATGTTGTTTTTTAACGTGAATTTAATGTTAAATTAACATCAGCTTGTTTATTTTTGCGTCAATTTATAAAAAATAGGTATGAAGAAAGGATTTTTATTAATTTCAGTATGTTTGGTTTTTTTGTTTGTCTGCGTGGAGCATGTTTTTGCCGTTTCAGGGATAGAGAGGAAGGACGTGAATGAACGGAAAAAATCGGAAACGGTCGGATCTGTTCCGTTGAGGGATGTACGGGGAATTGTAGTGGATGATTCGGGGCAGCCTATTATCGGGGCGAGTGTTGTGGTAAAGGGCACAACACAAGGGACGGTGACAGATATAGATGGTCAGTTCGTGCTGAGTGTACGTCCGGGCGACGTGTTGGAAGTTTCGTTTTTGGGTTACACCACGCGCGAAATAACAGTGCGGCAGAAGGGACAGTTGAACATTACTTTATGGGAAGACGAAGAAGTGCTGGACGAACTGGTGGTGGTAGGTTATGGTTCATTGAAACGTAACGACCTTACTGGGGCAGTGTCGTCGGTTTCGGGGCGTTCGTTGCGGGTGCAGCCTAACAATTCGGCCAATTCGGTGTTGAGCGGCCGGGTGCCGGGGGTAGCGGTGCGCCGTACGAACGGTGCGCCAGGACAGGCATCTACCATTCGTATCCGTGGTGCAAACTCCATTTATGGAGGCAGTGACCCGTTGATTGTGGTAGATGGCAATTACGGTTCCATGCCCGATGCTTATGACATAGAGTCTATAGAAATACTGAAGGATGCTTCGGCGACTGCTATTTATGGTTCACGTGGTGCAAACGGTGTCATTTTGGTAACAACCAAGCGTGGAAAGGAAGGCCGTCCGCGGGCCGAACTGCATTATAACGCTTCTTTCGATCAGGTGCCCCGGCGTTATGATTTGATGAATGCCTATGAGTTTGCATCGTTCAATGCGGAGATGGGAGCTTATCCGTTCAGTCAGGATGAGTTGGATTATTTCAGAGCCAATCCGAAAGGTACGGATTGGCAGGACCAGGTGTTTCGTACCGGTTTCTCGCAAAACTACAAAGCGGTTGTATCGGGAGGTAACGAGAGTGTGCGTTATTATGTGTCACCCGCTTATCAAAGTGCGACAGGTATTGTCATCGGCACAGAGGCAAAAGGCTACGGGGTGAACGGTAAGATAGATGTAGATCTCAACAAACACATATCAGTGCAGTTTGAAACGGATATTGACCACAACGAAGACTTGAATCCCGGGATGGCCCAAGGTGGCAGCAAAACAGACAATCCGTTGATGGCCGCCTTGATATGGTCGCCGACAGAACCGGTACGGGAGTCGGATGGGACATATACCCGTTTGGGAGTCGGGTCGGGAACCATGCTCAACCCGGTGCTGCTCACTACTCGTGAACAGCGGAATTACGGTACTTCGGTTATGGGAGTTGGAAATCTGAATATAAAAATTGTTGACGGACTGGAACTGAATGCAAAAGCTGCTATGACTTTCGGCATGGGCGGGCAGCGCAGTTTTGAAAGCAAGGAATATAATGGAGTGAACGCCAGTGCATCACAAAGTTCCTATGAAAATCGTACGTGGTTGGTGAATGCCTTCCTTTCTTATGACAAGATGTTTGCCGGAAGCCACAGTCTGTCGCTTATGGCAGGTTTTGAAGAGACACAGACTGAACACAATAACTTTTCGGCTACGGCGGAAGTGCTCCCTATTGAGTCGAGCAAATGGTATAACCTGGGATTGGCTGCACCGAATGTAGGGGTTGGTTCGGGATATTCGAACAGTGCATTGCGCTCTTTCTTCGGTCGGGTGAACTATAACTATCGTTCGCGCTATTACATTACCGCCAACTTCCGGGCGGATGGTTCTTCCAAGTTTCGGGATGAAAACAAGTTCGGCTATTTTCCCTCGTTCTCCCTGGCCTGGAAACTGACTGAAGAGGATTTTATGAAAGGGCAGCATATCTTTTCCAACATCAAATTGCGCGGAGGATGGGGTGTAACCGGCAATCAGGCGGTCAGCGAGTATGCCACTTACAATGTGTTGCGGAGTCATGACTTTTCGTGGGGCATGTCATCCGACTGGGTGGGCTACCGGTTGGGTATAGGCGGCAATCCCGACTTGAAATGGGAATCGACCAAACAACTGAATCTTGGGCTTGACATTGGTCTCCTCGACAATCGTCTTATGTTTGCTTTTGACTATTACGATAAACGTACCGAGGACCTGTTGGCTCCCAAGTCGGTGCCTGCTTATAATGGGGCAGAATCGGAAACCATTATAAGCAACGTGGGTTCGGTGCAGAACAGAGGTTTTGAATTCAATGTGGACTATACCGTTGTGCAGAGCCGTAACTTCAATTATGTGGTGAATCTGAACGGTGCTTTGAACCGGAACAAGGTGCTCGATTTGGGCGAACAGGACTTGCTCTATGGTGATACCTATGCCGGCGGACTTGGCTCGACCAGTCCCTTTGTGCTCATGCCGGGACAGCCTATCGGTACCATATACGGTTTGAAGTATCTTGGCATTTGGCAGCAGGACGAGGCGGAAGAAGCCGCCCTTTATGAGCAGAAACCGGGTGATTACCGTTATGAAGATTTGAATGGTGACCATGCTTACAGTGCTGACGACAACCAGGTGATAGGACATGCCACCCCTGACTTCACTTGGGGATTTAACAATACGTTTTCATGGGGTGATTTCACGTTGAATATTCTTTTTGAGGGAGCCCACGGACGTGATGTGCTCAACTGGTCATACATGATGATGGCCGAACGGGTTGACTTGTCACAGACTTACACTTTGCGCGAAGCTCGTGACCGCTGGAGTCCTGACAATCCACAGGCTCAGTTTGGTAAGGCAGACAGTAACACCAACAAGCTGAATCCCATATCATCGCAATATATGCAAGATGGAAGTTACATAAAGTTGCGTAACATCAGTTTGTCTTATACATTTAAGCGAAGGTTGACTGGGTTTGCCAGCATTAAACTGATGGCAAGTGTGCAGAATGTGCTTACGATTACACCTTATAAGGGCTATGATCCGGAAATAAGTTCTTCGGTGGGCAGTGATGTCAGCGGAGGTATGGATTTCTTCGCTTATCCGAATCCTCGCAGTTTCTCCATTGGTGTTTCTATTAGGTATTAATTAAAAAAAAGACAAAAATGAAAAATATGATCATATCTGCTGTGCTGTTTGTTCTGCTGTTAGCAGTGACGGCCTGTCAGTCGAACAGTGAATTTTTGAAAGAAAACCTGAACGGCAAGCTTTTCCCGGAAAATTTCATGAAAAATGAAGCGGAGTTGCAAATGATGAATACGGGGCTTTATGAACTGTTTACTGAAGCCATGGACCGTCCGTATGAGAGCATGGAGATAAAAATGGCAAGTGCCGATGACATTCTCGGTACGGGTAACCAGCGGCAGTATTATAATGAAATGGAAATCAATATGGATATTTCATCCGGAGGTGATGCCGATATTCAATTGGGTTGGGAGCGTTGTTATAACTGCATCAATCAGGCGAATGCCATCATTAACAACTATAAGAATGCGGCTGACGCCATGACCGAGGCCGAGTTGAACGGTTATGCCGCACAGGCTCACTTCATTCGGGCCTTTACTTATTTCTGGCTGGTGCGTTTCTATAATAATATTCCACTGGTACTCGATGCTTATGTGCCCGACAATGACCGTTCCATGACTTGCTCGAAGGCGGAATCTATATACGAACTGATTATAGACGATTTGGAATTTGCCGAAACTTGGTTGCCTGTCCGTTGGGAGGAAGAACCGCTGAAGTCGGGTGGAGGGGTAACCTGTGGGGCGGCCAAGACCTTGCTGGCCAAGGTCTATCTGCAAATGGCAGGTTTCCCTCTTAATAAGGGATATGAGTATTATGCTCTTGCCCGTGACAAGGCCAAAGAAGTGATTGATAATGCAGGGGAATATGGGTATGCTCTTCGCAAGCATTTTTATGAGGTGTGGGACCCGTATTGGGTGCCTTATGCCACAACTCCTGACGAAACCATTCTATGGGCATCCAACAGTTTGAACGATTACACGTTGCGCTGTCCCAATCCGAGCCGTCCCATTGAGTTGGGTGGCTGGGAGTCAATGGTGGCTGAGATGGGATTCTACAAACGTTTCCCCGAGGGAGAACGTAAGGATTTTACTTTTGTTACGGATTTTTATACAGAAGGAGGAACGAAACATTTTTCTTACACGGAACTCACTTGTAAGCATCCGTGTTACCGGAAATGGTGGGCCGATGACCTTTCCGAAGGTTGGGAGTGGAACGAAGATGGACCTGCCGGGGCATGGCTCACCGACATGGATCAAACGGCTGACTGGTATTCGTCACGTGAAATAGTCATGTTACGCTATGCCGATGTATTGCTTACCTACGCCGAAGCGAAGGCTCGTACCGACGGTCCCGATGATTTGGCCTATCAATGCCTCAACGATGTGCGCAACCGGGCTTATAAAGGAATGGGCACTACGGAAGCATCGCTCAGCGGACTGACTACCGAAGCTTTCATTGACAGTGTGGTATGGGAAAGGGCCTATGAGTTTGCCGGATTTGAATACTCGGCCCGATGGTTCGATTTGCAGCGTCTTGAATTGGTGGAAACCGCCACGACAGAATGGCGTGACGAAACGGAGGAAAAATACCGTCTGGTAAAACCTTACACGAAAAAGGATTATTTTTTGCCTATTCCCAGTAAGGAAGTACGCCTGAATCCGAATTTGGCCAATAACAATCCGGAGTTTGAATAGCTGGGGAGACAAAAGTCCTCATGTGGCGCATGTCTTTTGGGAATAAAAAGGCATGTGCATTGGAGAGAAGAAACGGGGGGTGCATGGAGATAAAGATGCATACCCGTTTTTTTTAGAATGTGCTTGGGGTAGAGTGGGTTGTGTCATTCGTCTGGATGCCCGGCGAACTGCTTTCTGATTTGGCGGTTCATGGTTTTCCGTTCCCGATCGAATATCCAGCCCCATTTGTTGAAGTATTTTATCATGTTGGTCATGTGTACCCAAAGCATCCGCATGCTTTTGTACGAATCCTGTGCGTGGGCATGTATCACTTGTACCTGAGGGTAAAACACGGTACGGCTCACTGCATGAATCCTTCGTGTCAGGTCTATGTCTTCCGGATACATGAAAAAGCGTTCATCAAACAGTCCTACCTGTTTCAATGTGTCCATGCGGAGAAACATGAAGCACCCCGAAAGATAGGGCACGTCAAGCGTACGGTCATAACCGAAGTCACGCATTTCAAACCGTTTCATGCGTTCGCGTGTCCAGCCGGCGGGCAGGAAACGGCGGAAAATCAAATCGGCAGGAGCAGGCAACAACTTGCACAGATACTGCGTACTGCCATCGGGGTACACGATTTTCGGCATCAGATGTCCGATGTCGGTGTGCTCGGTCATGTATTGTTCCAACACGGGCATTATTTGCGGCTCCATTCGAATGTCCGGATTGACTACCAGATGGAAGTCCGTTTTCTGTTCCATACTTTTGCGGATAGCAATATTGTGCGCTCTTCCGTACCCCAGATTGTGGTCTGTGAATATATATTCCGCCCCCAGTCTGGCCAGTTCATCGGACGGTTCCGGCGAGTTGTCGACCAGGTATACCGTACCTGCATTCGGCGCGGACAGCAATGCCTTGACCAGTTCCCGTATTTCGGCTGCCGTGTGTTTGTAAAGGACGATAGAGGCGTTGAACATGATGATTGTTGGTTATTTTTGGCCCAAATGCTGTTCGGCACTGTCCAAAGCCAGACGAATGACTTTGTCCATGTCATAGTACTTGTAGTCGGCAAGCCTTCCTCCGAAAATGACGTTCTTTTCTTGTAATGCCAGGTTACGGTATTTTTCGGCAATGGCATCGTTTTCCTCGTTATTGACCGGATAATAGGCTTCCTTGTTGGCATCCCATGCCTGTGGGTATTCTCGAGTGATGACCGTTTTGGGCTGGTTGCCAAATTCGAAATGTTTGTGTTCGATGATGCGGGTGAACGGCACATCGGCGTCTGTGTAGTTGACAACCGCATTGCCTTGGAAGTTGTCTGTGTCGAGTACTTCGGTTTCAAAACGCAGGCTGCGGTATTCCAGACTGCCGTAACAATAATCGAAGTAGGCATCGAGCATGCCGGTGTAGACAATGGTGCCGGCTTTCTTGGTCAGTTCCTTTCGTTCACTGAAAAAGTCGGTGTTCAGCAATACGGTAATACCCTTCAGCATGCGGTGAATCAGGGAATTGTATCCGCCGACCGGTATTCCTTGGAATGTGTCGTTGAAATAATTGTTGTCAAAAGTGAAGCGTACAGGCAGCCTTCGGATGATGAAACTGGGCAGATCTTTCGGGTCGTATCCCCATTGTTTCTGGGTATATCCTTTGATGAGAAACTCATATATGTCCTTTCCTACCAGTTTCAGCGCTTGCTCTTCGAGGTTTCGTGGTGTGATGTCTGCGTAGATACCTCGTTGTTCGGCCAGTTTCTTCTTGGCTTCTTCCGGAGTCTTCACACCCCAAAGCTGGTGAAAGGTGTTCATATTGAAAGGCAAGTTGTACAATTCGCCCTTGTATTTTGCCAGCGGTGTGTTGATATAGCGGTTGAAGTGTACGAAATGGTTCACGAAGTTCCATACCTCACGGTCGGATGTATGGAATATGTGCGGTCCGTATGTGTGGACGTTGATGCCTTCTATTTCTTCACAGAAAAGGTTCCCGCCGATATGTTTTCGTTTGTCTATGACCAGACAAGACTTGCCGGCTTGCATGGCTTTATATGCAAACACCGAGCCGAACAGGCCGCTTCCGACAATCAGATAATCATATTTCTCCATAATGATGATGCTATTTGCGGTATTTCATAAAACCGTTTATGGCCCAACTGGCCAAATAGTACAGACTTCGTATGAGTCCTAATTTTTCGTATTTATAATAAATGTTGAATTGTGGAATGATCACTTTCTTTTTGTTGCGTGACACGGAACTGCCCAGAATACGGTACGATGCAATAATTCTTTGGTTACCGTAGGCAACCCCTGCTTTTTTCAGAATGCTCAGCCAAAACAGATGGTCATCGCGCAAGCTCCGCAACGCTTCGTTCAGATACATTTTTCCGTACTGGCTTGTGTCGTACAATGCGGTCAGACACGATATGGAACATGTCTTCAGCAAGTCCTTGTACGTCACCTTTTCCGGAACGATGAATGGTTTCAGGCATTCTTGTCCGTTTTCATCAATGCGTTTGTGCGATCCGTACACCAATACGGCATTCTTCTCTTTCATCAAAGCCAGTTGTGCTTCAAGAAAGAAAGGCTCCCACAAATCATCGGCATCAAGCAGTGCAATGTATTGTCCTGCGGCCCGGCGTATGCCGTTGTTGCGTGCTGAGGCCGACCCGCCGTTGGGCTGCGAGAACAGTTTGATGCGGGGGTCCTTTTCGGTATAGGCTTGTACAATTTCTTCGCTCCGGTCTTTCGAACCATCGTTTACCACAATCATTTCCCAGTCCGTATATGTCTGTGCCAATACACTCTCTATGGTCTGTGCCACGTATTTTTCTCCGTTATACAGCGGAGTAATGATGGATACTAAACCTGTTTGCATGGTGTAATATTGTATTTTTGAAAAAGATTTATCCATTGTTCATAAATATGTTCCGGTGTATAAGGAGCTACAACGACAGCACTTTGTCGGGATAACTCTTCACGCAATGTCACGTTTTCAATCATTGTATTGATTGCATTTGTCAATCCGTTTATATCTTCTGGGGGGACCAAGATTCCTCCTCCATCTTTTAACAAACTACTTGGTCCTTCAGGGCAGTCGAACGAAACAATAGGTAAACCGCAAGCTGCCGCTTCCAACAACACCATTGGAAAGCCTTCGAAACGTGAGGACATGACAAAAAATGTGGAGAAAGCATAGGCCTGTTCTATGTGTTGGGCGTAACCTTTGAAGTTCACAAACTTTGTGAGCCCCAATTTGTCTCGTTGTTTGGTCAATGCATCCAATTCATCCCCATCCCCAAAAATATTCAAATTCCAGTCCGGATGCTTGGCAAAAACTTCGGGTAAAGCTTGCAACAACAGGTCATATCCTTTTTGCCGGTCAAGTCGTCCCACAGTGATAATTGTTTTTGAGTTTTCCTTGTGATGTGGTAGGGGTGTTACGGAAATCATGTTTGGTATCACTTCTACATGAGGCAGTGCCAAGGCGAATTTCTTACGGTCGTTTTCTGTAAGTACCACAGTGGAGATGAACATACGGTAAATTCTATTTCGCACGCGTCGGATGAAGGGTGTGTACATTTCGTATTTGAAATGTTCGCAAGCTATTGCCTTATGTGCATTCCCGGTTAGCCAGAGCATAACCGAAGCCAATGATTTTTGACTGATGATGACATCGGCTTCTTTTAAGTCTTTGCAGGTTCTAACTCTGTGCAATTGTTTTATTATCAGTAAAGCTCGTCTCTTCAAGCCTAAGTCCAAACTGTATTTTTCAAAACAGATGTACCTATTTCTTACCTTTGGATCAGTAGGATAAAATGGTTGTTCATTTTTTTTGAATACAGAGACAACTGACACATGATGCCCTTGTCGCGCAAATGTGTTGGCAAGGCAGCAGGTGGTTCGTTCGGTCCCTCCGGCCGTAGTGAAATCTTGTATCAGGAATGCTATGTTCATAACCTTCTTAAAAAGAAATAGATACATTTATAATACCAATATTTTCCAACTCCCCCAAATTCCAATGCCTGGAGAAAAGGTTGCAATTTCTTTCCTTCGGTCCAAACCTGCTTTAATTGGAAAAGGCGTTTGATATAGTAACCGGCATTGACCTTTTTGGTGCCCCATACATTCATTTCGTGTTGTCTGTATAGAATAGTGGTTTGGCAAAGAGGCACAAGATGTCCGGCTTTTGCAACAACCCCGGCAATCCACCAATCGTGCATCGGAATTCCTTTCGGAAAGGGCAAAACTTTCATTTTGGCGGTACTGTTCATTAGTATGGTACATCCGGTGACACAATTGGCTACACATACAAATTCAAATTTGGTGGCGAGTGGCATTTTTAACTTGTTCACTTTCCAAAAGGATTCATGTTGGGTATGTAGTGTTGCATCCACCACTCGTAAGTCAGAAAACACCAGTAAAGGAACATTACCCCATCGCTTTTCCGCCTCATGCATCTTCGACACCGACAATTCCACCTTGTTTGGAAGCCATACATCATCTTGGTCGCAAAACATGACATACTCACTTGAACTGTTATGCAATAACAAATCAAACGAAGCGATTACCCCCACATTTCCTAAAGTGTCCTCCAGAAAAACAATTTTCTGAGGATATTTCATTTGATAGTCACGAATGATATGGAGTGTATCATCCGTAGAACTATCGTCTCGAATAATCAAACGGAAATCCTGATAACTTTGTTCGATGACAGAGTTCAGTAGCTCTTTCAAATAAGATTCGCCGTTGTATGTGGATAACAAAATGTCGACCATGTTCAATGCCCAACTTTTTTAAAATCGTACAACCAGTATTTTTTTGCCTCAGCCATTTGCCTTTTTTTAAGTTCTTCTTCGCTGTTTCGAATTCTTTCGAGGACAGTGGATATGTTATTGGTTTTGCTCACCAGCTTTTTACTTTGAATGTAATTTCCAATCAGGAAATATGCACCGTAAGCAAAAAAAACGAGAACAAACAGTTGTCTCAACCAAATATCCTTTTTGTTTGAAAAGACGAGAGTTTTGAACACATAAATCAGTAAGAAAGGCAAAAAGTAGGAACGAAGCCGGTTTAGAAAGAACCAATATTGATATAAAAACACAATGACAGCAATGCAACACCACATGAACCAGTGCCATTTTTGATTTTGCTTGTCATTGAACTGTGTGTAGTAGGCCAGGTTCACTATGAGTAAGAGATAAATGGGAAATATCAGTTGGATCGTATTCCCCCATTTCAGGTGTAGGGCTATAGAAGAATATGCAGCTTGTGACAAAGGCAGTTGTGCGGCCAATGTAAGCAAAATGGGCTTTAGAGGGATGAATAGCAGGGTCAGGAATAGGAAACAGAGTAATATGTAGACTCGCTTGTCAATGCGTAGATGCCAAAACGGTATCAAGGCCAGTGAGGCAAAATAGATGAATATAGCGGATTTGTGCATGCTGATGGCTATTATAGAGAAAACTAAAAGCCATACGTAACGTCTGTTCTTGTAGGCAAAGTAGGAGAAAATAAAGAATGAAACCGCTAAACATTGCCTGTACTCATATAAAATCAAATTGTAATCCAACAAACACAAAGCATACAATGCCAATGTTTTTTGGTGAGGTATTTGTTTGAATAATGTATAAATGGCATAAAAATAAATTGTAGTTATAATAAAAGTCATGCCCCAAAAAGAAATACCGACATGTTTTAATACGCTGCAGAATAAAACATAACCTATTTCAAAATTGTGCGTAGTATATCCTTTCCCTTGGAGCACAAGTGCAGGGGAAGGTACATTCTCATAAAAAGGGACATACGAAAATATGTCGGGACCCAAATAATACTTGATGCCCACCCAGCAGAAACTGAAGAAAAACGCGATATGGAAAAGTTGTTCTCCCAATTTTTTTTGTTTTGGGAAAGCTACATCCAACAAGGCAAGCAGAGATAGGACAATCAGTAATATGGTCAGATAGTAGTTCATTCTTTTATGTTTTTATGAAATTTATAAAACAAAACGAAGGCTACTATTCCTTCCGTTATCAATAAAGCTATTGTCGCACCTACTGCTTTGTAGTGCGGAACGAGCGCGAAAATAGTAGCTATTGCTACTGCACTTGCCATGAAATAGACGTTTTGGTAATGTCGTTTGTCTTGTTCATCGCCCAAAGCTAACATGCCCAATTGCCCGTATATGCCGCCTATGGCAATAAAGAATGGTATGAATGCCATGATGTGGAACAGAGTACCTATTCCTTCGTAATCTTTGCCCAGCAGTGTCAATATAAACTCAGAAAAGAAGAACAGAATCATAAATACCAATAACATGATACCTCCTACGGAGAATGTGATTTTTTTTATCAGTAGATAAGCATCGTTTTTTGCACTCTGTGACATGGCGCTGATTTTCGGAAAGAATGCCTGCGATATGGGCAACAGAATCAGATAGCAAAAACTGCGCATGATTTTCTCAGCAGCAGTATATTTTCCCACTTCGGTTGGAGTTGAAAAAAAACCTAAAATGACAGCAAACAAGGCAACATACAAGCTGGATGCCACCATGGAAAGAAAGACGGGAAATGCAGAACGTAATCCGGTCTGTATCTGCTCCCAGGCTGGTTTTTGATATGCAGGAAGCATTTTTCCGAGAACCAGGATGCCGGTTGTTAGTAAAGCACTGAACAAATATACGCTTGCTTGGATAAATGCTGCCTTGAGATAATCATTGGGCGTTTTTACGAACCAAAATATGAGTGGTAGAATAAGTAGCTTGGAAATAATATTGGCAATGGAGACTAATCTTATCTTACCCAACCCTTGAAAATACCATACAAATGAAAAGGTATTGCCAACGACCATGAGGAAAAAGATAAATGCCGTAGAGCGGTATACGGAGAAACGCGGAACTGCATACATTAACAGGGTAAAGATAATAAAGCTGGCTGTTAGTAGCCCTGTTTTGGCTGTGAGTGTGTTCCAAAAAATGTTTCGGAGTAATTGGGGGTTATCCTTGTGAAGAGCCACCTCCTTAGTGGCGGTAAAGTTGAAACCGAAATCAACAATGAGCATGAAAAACTGGATGAGGGCAGTCGAAAACCCGATGTATCCGAATTTTTCGGCTCCCAGCACTGCCATGAGGTACGGGAATACCACAAGCGGCATTACATAATTGATTCCTTGTAACGCCACCAGGTAGAATACGTCTTTTATTTCACGGGCATTACCGCTCATACTTCCCGACCTTGTCTTCGATGGTTACGTCCGACTGTGCGTTGCTCTGTATTTTGATGTAGGTCATCAGGCTTTCGGCCCCGGCGGCGTAGCAGGCCTCCTGGGCTTCGCGCACCACCTGCATGATGCGGTCGTACTCGCCTTCCATGACGGTTTCGAAGGGAGTGACACGGTATTTCAGTCCCGAAGCGGCAATCACGCGTATCGCTTCATCCACCAAAGCATAAGGATGTATGGACTTGGCGGTCGGGAGTACTTGTAAAGCTACATTGACAATGTGGTTCATGAATTCAACAATTACTTATTTTGATTATTGAACGTTTATTTATGCAAAAAATTGTGCACACGGCACGCTTCTTTTCCGTATTTGGCCCGATGGGGCAAATAAAGTCGACAAAAATAATAAAAAATAATTAATAAAAAGTTAACAAGTGTGTTTGCCGGATTCTTGCATCGTCTTTTTAGCACTCTTGTGTTGTAAAGGTAGATGCAAACAGCATGGAAAACGATGCACGGGCAGGATGTTTTTTTTGAAAAACGGCAAGTTCCCCATCCGTGTGCTACATGTTGATTGTCCAAAGTTCGCCGAGGCGGAACGAAATCCACCTATAGGAAGTTGCATAACTACCTATAGTTAGTCGTTCAACTACCTATAGTTGGTTGCCAGACTTCCTATAGTTTGTTTTATGGCTTTATAGGGCGACAACCGATTGAACCACAAGACACAACGATGGCAAAAGCATGACTGTTAAAAAACGTACTATAGGAAGTTGGACGAGAAACTATAGGAAGTGTTGCATTCTGCTTGCAGGAAACAGGGGAAAAAGCAAGGGAATGACATTCGAAAAGACTTGTGAAGCGGTCATACAAAAGTACAAAAAAACGGTGACAAGTAACGGCTTGGTTGAAAATTGAGAATTGAAAGTTGAAAACGGAGTTGATGATTTTCACCAACTCTCCCTTGCCGGTTTCCCTCGTCCTCAGGAGATAGGGGTTCAAGGATGAACTCGCCCTCTATTCATAAAAATAAAAAATAATTCTCTGTAAATTTGGAATGTAAGCATCTTATTTTGTTATTTTGCCCCGCGAAACGAAGATAACTCTATAATATTATATATGTCGAAGAATCTTGTTATAGTCGAATCACCCGCGAAGGCGAAAACCATAGAGAAGTTTCTGGGCAAGGATTATCACGTCATGTCGAGTTTCGGACATGTGCGCGATTTGCCCGACAAAGGGATAAGCATTGATTTCGAGCATAACTACGAACCGAAATATGAAATATCGGCCGACAAGAAGAAGGTGGTGGCCGAATTGAAGAAAGCTGCGAAGGAAGCCGACATGGTGTGGCTCGCTTCCGATGAGGACCGTGAAGGAGAAGCCATTGCATGGCATTTGTATGAAGTGTTAGGGTTGAAACCTGAGAAAACCCGCCGCATTGTGTTTCATGAAATCACGAAGCCGGCCATACTGGCATCCATCGAACATCCGCGCGACATAGATATCAATTTGGTCAACGCACAGCAGGCGCGCCGTGTGCTCGACCGCATTGTGGGTTTCGAACTGTCGCCGGTGTTGTGGCGCAAGGTGAAGCCTTCGCTTTCGGCCGGTAGGGTGCAGTCGGTGGCCGTACGCCTTATTGTAGAGCGCGAACGCGAAATCAACCGCTTCACACCCGAAGCCGCCTACCGGGTGACGGCCGTGTTCTCGTCGACCGACAAGCACGGACAGCCGGTCGAGCTGCGTGCCGAACTGAACAACCGTTTTGCCACCAAGCAGGAAGCGTTGGACTTTCTTGAAGCGTGCAAGACTTCGACGTTTACCATTGACGACATTGTGACCCGTCCGGTCAAGAAGTCGCCAGCCCCTCCGTTCACCACTTCGACCCTGCAGCAGGAAGCCGCCCGCAAGTTGGGCTTTTCCGTGTCGCAGACCATGGTTTTGGCGCAACGGCTGTATGAAGAGGGAAAAATCACATATATGCGTACCGACTCGGTGAACCTGTCCGACCTGGCATTGAACACATCGAAAGCCGAAATCATCAGCATGGTGGGCGAACGTTACGTGAAAGTGCGCCGCTTCACCACCAAGTCTAAAGGGGCACAGGAGGCTCACGAAGCCATACGTCCTACCTACATGAACGTGCATGCCATATCGGGCGACACCAACGAACAGCGTTTGTACGAACTGATATGGAAACGTACCATTGCTTCGCAAATGGCCGATGCCGAACTGGAGAAAACGACGATAAGCATTGACATGTCCGGCTCCAAATACCAGTTTACGGCTACGGGCGAAGTGATTGTGTTCGATGGTTTCCTGAACGTCTATCTGGAGTCGACCGATGATGAGTCGGAAACGGAAAACACGGCCATGCTTCCGGCCATGAACAAGGGTGAACGGCTTTCGGCCAAAGAGGTGACGGCCCAACAGCGTTTTACGCAGCATCCGCCGCGCTATACCGAAGCGAGCCTGGTGCACAAGCTGGAGGAACTGGGCATTGGGCGTCCGTCAACCTATGCACCGACCATATCGACCATACAGAACCGCAAGTATGTGGAAAAAGGCAACCGTCCGGCCGAAAAGCGGGAATATAACCAGCTTGTGCTGAAAGGAGGAAAGATTGCCGACCAGACCAAGACGGAAAATTATGGAGCTGAAAAGAACAAACTGTTCCCTACTGATATAGGCTCGGTGGTGAACGATTTCCTTACGGAATATTTCCCCGATATATTGAGCTATAACTTCACGGCGGAGGTGGAAAAGGAATTTGACCACATAGCCGAAGGCGAAGTGCAATGGGAGGATTCGATAGACAAGTTCTACAAAGGTTTTCATCCGCTGGTAGAGAACACCATGAAGCATTCGGAACGGCAGGTGGGCGAACGGGTGCTCGGTACCGACCCGAAAACCGGACGCCGCCTTTCGGTCAAGTTGGGCAAATATGGACCTGTGGCGCAGATAGGGACATCCGACGAACAGGACAAGCCGATTTTCGCTTCGTTGCTCAAGGACCAGTCCATTGAAAGTATCACGCTTGAGGAAGCGCTCAAATTGTTTGAACTGCCGCGTAACTTGGGAGAATTTGAAGGAGCGGAAATGACGGTGGCCGTGGGGCGTTTCGGCCCTTATGTGCGCCACAACGGCAAGTTCTATTCGCTGGCCAAGACCGATGACCCCATGACGGTGACGCCCGAACGTGCAGTCGAAATCATTCAAGCCAAGCGGGAAGAGGAAAAGAACCGTCTCATTGCCACTTTTGGTACGAACGGGGAGATAGAAGTGCTGAACGGACGTTTCGGCCCGTACATAGCTTTTGAAAAGAACAATTACAAGATTCCGAAAGGGACCGACCCCCGTTCGCTGACCGAAGATGATGTCAGGAAACTGATAGAGGAACAAAAGGACGGGAGCAAGAAAAAAGTGACAAGAAAGAAAAAATAATCGGCGAACAGACAAACTGTTTATCTAATATCCTCTCTTCGCGGGAGGAAAATTCAGGAGGAAAACCTTATGAAACATGCAATCTTATCAGTAGCCCTGCTTTTGACAGCAGGCGGTCTTGCCTTGGCGCAGGAAAAGTTTGAACTGCCGGCGAATGAACCGGCTTTGGTGTACTCGTTGCCACGGACCGAACTGTGTGTCGAAGTGGATGTGGAAAAGGTGACGGAAATTCCCGGCGAATTTTGCCAGTATTCCGGCCGTTATCTGGCTGAGAAGGACGTGATAACCGAAGAGAAGACCTCGTATCGTGTCAAGGAGGTGCGGGTGCATGCGCGGGCGGTGAGTGACCCGGCCCGTACGTATGTGTTGACCGCCATGAAGGATGTGCCGATGCAGCATATCGCCGTAGACCGGCGCGGACTGCTTCGGGGCATTAACGTGCCGCCCGAAACCGCTACGCACAAGTTGCCGCAGGGGCCTCAGCCCAAACCCGAAGTGTTGCCGGCTGTAGACAAGCCTCTTCCGCTGACGGAAGAATACATGCTGGCATCGTCGGTCTCGAAAATGGCAGAAGGTGCAGCCCGGCAGATATATCGCATTCGTGAGAGCCGGCTGTCGTTGCTTACGGCAGATGTGGACCAGTTGCCGGCCGACGGAGAATCGTTGAAAACCATGTTGAAGGGCATGGATGACATGGAGAAGGAACTGACGGAACTTTTCGTTGGAACGAAACGTAGCGAAGTTCGTACGCACATGCTGCATCTCACGCCGGCAGCGGCAATGAAGGACGAGGTGCTGTTCCGTCTGTCGCCCATCGAAGGCCTGGTGGATGCAAATGATTTGAGCGGTTC
The DNA here is from genome assembly GCA_949285425.1 of uncultured Porphyromonadaceae bacterium. Taxonomy (GTDB): domain Bacteria; phylum Bacteroidota; class Bacteroidia; order Bacteroidales; family Paludibacteraceae; genus QVMH01. The sequence goes on along the minus strand of CASEAJ010000089.1, from coordinate 10,615 downwards.
GCCTTTCTACATAAATGTCACTCCCGAAACAATTGACACATATCAGCCCAAATCGGCAGGGAAGAAGGCTTCGGCCGCTCAGCCGTTATATTCGGTTTTGCCGGCGACGACACAAGTGAGCATCAGCGATGGAAAGGACGTGCTCTTTTCCCGCAGCTTTTCCATGCCCCAGTTCGGACAGACGGTTCCCATTCCGGCCGAACTGCTGCAAAACAAGGATGTCCGCATATACATCGATGAGAATACGGGACGGCTGGTAACAGTGGCAAGTGGCAAGTGACAGGGATGAGTGACAAGTGACGGGATGGCAGTAATAAGTCCACCGTCCATTGTTCGTTGTTAATTATTAATTGTTCATTGTTGACATGTTGTTCAATCAAACCATATTCGGCCCGGTCCATAGCCGCAGGCTGGGCATTTCGCTGGGCATAAATCTGCTGCCCGTCGATGCCAAGATATGTTCCTACAATTGCATTTACTGTGAGTGCGGCTTCAATACACCCATGCACGAAGCTCCTGTCCCTACCCGCGAAGAGGTAAGGACTGCTTTGGAGAGTCGTTTGCAGCAAATGAGCGGCAACGGCGAGCATTTGGATGTCATTACCTTTGCCGGCAACGGTGAGCCCACTTTGCATGCCGAGTTTGCCGGTATCATTGACGATACGATAGCGTTGCGCAACCGTTATTATCCGACGGCAAAAATCAGTGTGCTGTCCAACTCCACACGCATAGACCGCCCTCATGTGTTCGAAGCCTTGCTGAAGGTGGATAACAATATTCTGAAATTCGATTCGGCCATTGACCATACCTATCGGCTCATGAATCGTCCGACGGGGGGGGACCGCTCGCTCACAGTGGCATGGCTCACGGAACATCTCAAGCGTTTCAACGGTGCACTGATTGTGCAGACCATGTTCACCCGCGGAGCGTTTGAAGGTGAGGCGTTTGACAATACGACCCAGCAGGAAGTGGACGCATGGCTCGATGCCCTCGATGCGATTCGTCCGCGCCAGGTCATGATATATACCATAGACCGCGAAACGCCGGTCAAACAGCTGGTCCGCATTCCGCTCGACGAACTTGAATCCATTGCCGCACAGGCGCGGGCACGCGGATTTGAAGTGTCTGTGGCCGGATGACGGGGAAAGGTTGAACGTGGAGAATTGAACGTTGAAGATGTAATGACAAACGGTTGTTTGCTGACCGTTGGTGATATAAATCCATGATGGAATGAAACTACATGTAATAGCCCAACTGATGGGAGCGGAAATGAATGACGCTCCCGATTATGATATCGACCGGTTGCTGACCGACAGCCGGTCGCTCGCTTTTCCGGCCGAAACCCTTTTCTTTGCGCTGGTCACCTCGCGCAACGATGGACATAAATATATACCCGAACTGTACGGACAAAACGTACGCTGCTTTGTGGTGAGTGAAATCCGTCCGGAGTTTGAACAGCTGACCGGAGCCGCATTCCTTCGGGTCGATGACACCTTGCTTGCACTGCAGCGTCTTGCGGCTGCACACCGTGCCGCCTATTCTATTCCGGTAGTAGGCATTACGGGCAGCAATGGCAAGACCATAGTCAAGGAGTGGCTTTATCAACTGTTGCACGAGGATTGCAATATAGTGCGTTCGCCCCGCAGTTACAATTCGCAGACGGGTGTGCCGCTTTCGGTTTGGGCGCTCGATGCGAATACCCGTCTGGGCATTTTTGAAGCGGGCATATCCCAACCCGGTGAGATGGAACGTTTGGAAGAAGTCATTCGTCCTACCATTGGCATTTTTACCAATTTGGGCGATGCTCATCAGGAAAATTTTACCAGTCTGAAACAAAAGGCACAGGAGAAACTGAAACTGTTCTCCCGGTCGGAAGTGCTTGTCTACAATAAGGACAATCGTCTGCTCGACATTGCCATAGCCCAGTCGGGACTTAAAGCGCGTCTTTTTGCGTGGGGACGAAGCGATGATGCACAACTTCGGGTGCTGAACACCGAACGGCAAGACAACAGCACCACGTTGCTTTCGTTGCAGTATGAGGCACGGCAGTTTCAGTTGACTCTGCCTTTCGTCGACGCCGCTTCGGTGGAAAACGCCCTGCATTGCGTGGCCTTCATGCTTTGCCGGGGAATGTCCACGGAAGAAATAGCCCGCAGAATATCCCGTTTGGAAACGGTGGCCATGCGTCTCGAAGTCAAAGAAGGCATTCGCGACTGTGTGATTATAAACGACAGTTACAACTCCGACATCAATTCGCTTGACATTGCCCTCGACTTCATGAACCGTCAGGCCACATCCAAGCAGTTGGCCAAAACGCTCATCCTGTCGGATATCATGCAGAGCGGCTTTTCGGCCGAAGAACTTTATACCCGCGTGGCCGAGCTGGTGTGCAGCCGTCAGGTGACGAGGCTTGTCGGTGTGGGTAATGAAATATGCCGCCATGCCCGGCTGTTTCACGGACTGGAAACGCATTTCTTCACCACAACCGCCGATTTGCTCCGTTCACCGCTTATGCACGGTTTTCATAGTGAACTGATACTGATCAAAGGGTCGCGCGACTTTCATTTCGAGGACGTTTCGTCGCGCTTGGAGCGTGTTGCCCATGAAACCGTGCTTGAGGTCAACCTCAATGCATTGGTTGACAACCTCAATTATTTCCGCTCGAAACTCCGTCCCGAAACCAAAATGGTGAGCATGGTCAAGGCCTTTGCCTATGGCAGCGGCTCGGTGGAAGTGGCACGTACCTTGCAACACAACCGTTGCGACTATCTGGCTGTGGCCGTGGCCGACGAAGGGGTGGAATTGCGCCGCGAGGGCATACGCCTGCCTATCATGGTAATGAACCCCGAACAGGGCAGTTTCGGGCTTATATTCGACTACCAGCTCGAACCCGAGATATACAGTTTCCGTCTGTTGGAGTCGTTCATCGCCGCTGCCGCCCGGCAAGGGGTGACCGATTATCCCATACATGTGAAGATAGACAGCGGTATGCACCGTCTCGGGTTCGAACCGCAGGACATGGAGCGTCTGCTCACGTTGCTCAAAGGGCAGCAGCAGGTCAAGGTGCGCTCCGTATTCTCGCACCTGGCCGGAGCCGATGAGGCCCGTTTCGACGATTTTACCTTGCTGCAGATAAAAACATTCGAAAGGTGTGCGGACCTGATAACCGGCAGTTTCCCGCACAAGATATTGCGTCATATTCTTGCTTCGCCGGGCATTGAACGTTTTCCGCAATATCAGTTTGACATGGTGCGGTTGGGCATAGGCCATTACGGCATCAGTTCGGTGCCCGGCACGGCCTTGAAACAGGTCTGCTCGTTGAAGACCGTGATATTGCAGATACGCACCCTACATCCCGGCGACACGGTAGGTTACAGCCGCCGTGGAGTCATTGCGCGTGACAGCCGCATAGCGGTGCTTCCCATTGGTTATGCCGATGGGTTCGACCGGCGTTTGGGCAACGGTGTGGGCGAGGTGTACATCAACGGACAGCGTGCGAAGGTTGTGGGCAATGTGTGCATGGACTTGTGCATGGTCGATGTGACCGGCATCGATGCACACGAAGGCGACCCGGTGGAAATATTCGGCGAGCATATTCCCTTGTCCGAAGTGGCTTCGTGGCTGGGTACGATTCCCTACGAGGTGCTTACCGGGGTGTCGCGTCGGGTCAAGAGGGTCTATTTTCAGGAATAAAGCTCAAGGAGCGATACTGAATACGTATGCCTTATTTCGCAGGCAAGGGGGCGGTTGGGGTAATGCGTTCCCAATGGCCTGCGTATGAAGAAACATTTGCGTACGTATGCGGCTGAAACGGCGTACGGACGGAAAAATATTTTCATGCGGACGGAAATTTTCCCCTCTTGTAGGTCTTGGAATGGCAAGTTGAAGAACAAAAAACATATACTTTCATGGTCCTTCTGTATGTTCAACATAGTGCCACGGCTGCTGTTGGCGTGCAGTCGGCGGCTTTGCTGGCCGTCCGTTTCGGCAAGCCGCTCGGCCTGCTGGCTTTTGCCGATGCAGCCGATTCGGCGGAACGCCTTGAAGCTGACCTGCACGGTTTGCTGGCCGACTGGCCGGAACTGGATGTGAAGGTGTTCGTGTACGAAAAAAATGCCTGTACGCTGGGCGACTTGTGCGAGGAATTGGAAGCCTCGTTCCTGTTGGTGCAAATGACAGGCAGCCGTCAGCGCGACATCCAACGTCAGCTCAACGCTTGCCGTGAGTTGCGCATTCCCTATCTGCTTTACAAGCCTGACTTCACCGTGTTGAATCCGGACAAGGTCCTGGTGCCCGTCACCTTTTTGGAAGAAGAGTATGAAAAAGCACAGTTTGCATCGGCATTCGGCCGTTTTTTCTCTTCTCGCATCCTGTTGCTGCAACCTAATGACTACGGTTCGAAGGCGGAACGTACAGTTGGGAAAATAGCAGCCTTACTCGACAAGTTTCAGGTAGCCTACAGCATAGAGCGGGCCCGCACCGACAGTTTCAAGGTAGAGCGTCAGGCTGTTCGTCGGGCCGTTGACGAGGCATACGGGCTGGTGTTGCTTTCCGCTTCGCGCGATTACGGGCTCGACGATTTGCTGTTTGGTCCGAAAGAACTTCACCTCGTCCGCTGTTCGCCGGTTCCCATTCTGCTCATCAATCCGCGCGGCGATTTGTATTCATTGTGCGATTAAACCCAAATAGAATGACCGGTTGGGGTTAAGGGTTTGAAGTCCGATAAAGGAAGTCCTGTTGTGTCAAAAAGAACAACATAAATGTCAAAAGTTACTCTTTAATCCTCGTAAAGCGGTATTTTCGTGCGGATTTATATTGTAAATTTGCACTAGTCGTGACTTGAATCATTAGCAAACATGAATCATAACTTTAATTTAAATCTGAAAATGAAGACAAATTTCCGTCATTTGGCGAACCTTGTTTTGGTTGCGCTTTTCGTGATTTCTTTTGGATGTACGCCTCAACGCACAACAGTCGGCACACGAACCGATGCATTGGATGCATCGGCTTGGGATGCCTCCATGTGGATTTCGGCCAAGGACGCCCCTGTGGCCAAAGGAAAGAACATAGAACGTGCGGCAGATGGAGCCAGCTGGTTTGTGTCCACCGTAACGAATGAACAGAAAGTCGTGTCAGCCCGTTGGATGACTGCCGGATTGGGGGTCTACCAACTCTATCTGAACGGTCGGCCTGTGGGCGAGGAAGTGCTGAAGCCCGGTTTTACTGATCCTTTCAAAACGAAACGTTCTTTTACGTATGATATAACGGCTGATTTCCATACTGCTGCCGGAGCCGAGAACGTGCTTGCCACGCAGTCTACTCCGGGCTGGTGGGCCGACAAGATTGTGACTCCTTCCGGTGTGGAAGGTATGATTGGTGCGAAGTGTGCTTTTCGGGCTGTGTTGGAGCTGACCTATGCTGACGGAACGAAAAAACTTTACGGCACCGATTTGGAACATTGGAAGGCCGGAATAGCCGGTCCGGTGAAACATGCCGCCATTTTTGATGGGGAAGAGTATGATGCCCGCGAACCGATGGGGTTTGACTGTGTGGACAAACTGACGGCTCCTGAAGAAAACAAGGAGTTTCATGGTGAAATATTGCCATCGAACGGGGCGGAAGTCTATCGTCGTACCGACCTGGCTTTGAATCCTGTGCGTGCGTATGTGTGGAATGACATAGAAAATGCAGACGAAGATGAATATGGAAAGGTGGTCGTGGTGCGTGAATTTAAGCCGGGAGAGGAAATGGTTGTAGAACCGGGCGAGACGTTGGTTGTGGACTTCGGACAGAACTGTGCCGCTGTGCCTTCGTTTGTGTTCAAAGCAGTTGAAGGAACGGTGCTGACTTGTCTGCCGGGCGAATTGCTCAACGATGGCAATGGGGCGCGGAGTCGGGGTATGGACGGACCGGAAGGAAGTGTGCATCGCGACAATTTGCGTATCCCCAACATCGGATGCCGTCTTGTCTACACTTTTGCTGCAAGCGATGATTATGTGTCCTATTATCCCCAATGTACGTTTTTCGGTTATCGCTTTGTGTCTGTTACGGCTACGGAGAAAGTGTCTATCAAGTCGTTGCAGTCCATTCCTGTCACTTCCGTTGCTCAAAAAATGGAAACCGGCCGCATTGTCACAGGCAATGATATGGTGAACAAACTGATATCCAATACCTATTGGGGACAGTTGTCCAATTACTTGTCTGTACCTACCGACTGTCCGCAACGCAACGAGCGTTTGGGTTGGACGGCCGACACACAGGTGTTTGCTGAAACGGGAACATTCTTTGCCGACACCAAACGGTTTTTCCACAAGTGGATGCGCGACATGCGCGATGCCCAAGGTAGCATGGGCGGCTTCCCCGGTGTTGCCCCGGTGGCACAATATGGAAACGAGAAAATGCGCCTGGGCTGGGCCGATGCTGGAATCATTGTGCCCTGGACGGTGTGGAAACAGTTTGGTGATGTCCAGATAGTCAATGAGAACTGGCAGAGCATGGAGCTGTTCATGAATCATATTTATGAAACCAAGTATGACCATGAAGCGCTTCTGGCTGAAAATGGCAACTACCAGTGGGCCGACTGGCTGAGTTACGAGCCTTTGGAAAGTTGCAGTGGCTTGGCATTCTCGTCCGAAGGTCCGTTGCCCGATGCGGTTGCTTATTGGAATTATCTGAGTGCATCCTATTGGGCCATTGATGCCGGCATGATGTGTGATATGGCTGTTGCCACGGGACGCGATGCGGAAAAATACCGGCAAATGCTTGATGAGGCCAAGAACTACCTTAAAGAGAATTTCCTGCAGGCTGATGGAACTTTCAAGACAGCCATTCTCAACACCATGCAGACCCCCGCACTTTTTGCCTTGAAAAACGGATTGGTTGAAGGTGAAGCCAAGCGTGCCATGATCGAGCGTCTTCGTCAGAACTTCAAACAACACGACATGTGTCTGCAGACCGGTTTTCTGGGCACTTCCATCCTGATGCCGACGCTTACCGAAAACGGCATGGAGGACATAGCCTATGAACTGTTGTTCCAACGCAAGAATCCCAGTTGGCTTTATTCCATTGACAACGGAGCGACCACCATATGGGAACGCTGGAACAGCTACATGACTGACAAAGGTATGGGGCCACGCGGCATGAACAGTTTCAACCATTATGCTTACGGTTGTGTGTGTGAGTGGATATGGGAAAGTGTCGCCGGCATAGCTTCCGACCCGGCAAACCCCGGTTTCAAACACATTATTATGAAACCCGTACCTGACAAACGCCTGGGACATGTGACTGCGGAATATCATTCGGCGGCCGGGCTCATTAAGAGTGCCTGGAAGTATGAGGGTGATACCTGGATATGGAAATTCACTATCCCCGAAGGAGCTACCGCTACGGTGACTTTGCCGGGCGAAACGGAAAGCAAGGAATATGAAAGCGGCACCTACAAAGTGACCATGTAGTTTTTGGGGAACTGTCATCCCTGCATCATATCTGTCAAAGGCTGTATCTTTTGGGGAAGGATACGGCCTTTGCTGCATTATCAGGATGTACAAACAACAAAGTGACAGGTTTTCGTGCGGATTTATCGGATACATGTTGTAATATTGTAAAAAAAAGAAAACCCCGTGCATCTTTTTGTCACCCGGTTGCATCTATATAATAGAAACAGGAATGGACAACACTTTTGACGAGCAGGATTTGATTGCCGGTTGCAAGCGTGGAGATTCGCAGGCAAGACGTAGGTTGTACGAGCAATACGCTCCTGCAATGTTGAGTGTCTGTACCCGTTACGCAGGCGATCGTGAAACGGCACGCGACCTGTTGCAGGAGGGCTTTATCAAGGTGTTTACCAAGATAGGAGGCTATTCGGGTAGCGGTTCTTTCTCCGGATGGATGCGTCGGGTGTTCGTGACGACGGCACTTGAATATCTGAGGCAGAACGATGCACTCAAACTGAGTGTCAGTATTGACGAATGCGGTGACAGGATGGATGAAGAAAGCCATTCGGCACTGGAAAGCCTTTCGGCCGATGAGTTGTTGAAGTGTATAGCGGCATTGCCTGATGGATACCGTACGATATTCAACCTCTATGCCATAGAAGGGTATTCACATGCGGAAATAGCCCGAATGATGCATATCAAGGAAAGCTCGTCACGTTCGCAGTTCGGACGGGCCCGTCAGATGTTGCAGAAAAAGATTTTACAGTATAGAGCTGAGTGATGGATTATGATTAAACGAATGAATAACGAAACAGACCCGTTCAGCCAATTGGTGCGCGACAAGCTGGAAGGACACGAACTTCCGGTGGATGAAGGCTGCTGGCAGCAGATAGAGGCACGCATGCATGAAGGCACACGGAAAGCATTTCCCTTGTGGGGATGGCTTTCGGGTTTGGCTGTGGGGGCCGCTGCTGTGGTGCTGTTGTTTCTGCTTCCGCCGTTTCGGCCATCGACAATGCCGGACCGTGTGGCGGAGCAGCAAGACCAGTTGCCGATGGCAATGGACTCGGTTGGCGGACCGTTGGCTCGTCCGCTGGGGCAGGAAGTGCGTCCGGCTCCGCTGGCCCAATCGGCATCCCGTCCGGCTGCGGCCCGGTGTGGCAGCAATGGTTTCGTGGCACAACACCGGTCTGACGAAACGCCACGGTCCGACATGTTCCGCCCGAATGAGCAGGTTTCAGTTAAAGAGTCTGCGGCTGAGGATACAACCGGAACACCTGTCCTGAAGGAATATGCTGAGTCGGTTCGTAAGGAAAACAGAAGTGTGGACTTGCCGGACGATTTCCGCTTGGATGAACCTCCGGCAATGCCCGACCGCCGCAGAAATACCGGTTGGCAGCTTGCAGCTTCGGTGAGTGGAGGTGGAGGTACACAAAGCCAGCAAACCAGTCTGTTGGCCTATGCTCCCCGCACAAGTCCTTATCTTGAAACATCCGAAGGGTCGCAGGCTCCAGTGGCTACACCGGTTCATACCGCACCGGAAACAGATGCTCCTAAGGCCGGATATTTGTGCTCCATTGATGCCGGCGACTATTCGCACGTGACGCATTTGCCACCCATTTCCGTAGGCTTGAGGGTTCGTAAGGATATTGGAAAGCATTTTGCCCTTGAAAGCGGACTGACCTATACGTACCTGCATTCGATGTTCGATGACAAGCAAATCATACAGCGGGAAGCCGCTCTGAGCATGCACTATTTGGGCATACCGTTGAATGCAGTGGTCTATATAGTCAACCATCCGAAGTGGAATGTCTATTTTTTGGCTGGCGGCATGATGGAGAAAGGCCTGCAGGCTACCTATGCGGAAACGGTGCGGGTGCCCAACAGCGAACCCGAGACAAAGGTTGAAACGGGCAAAATAGCAGGTTTGCAGTGGTCTTTGAACGCTTCGTTTGGCATTGGATACAATTTCCACAAAAACGTAAGCATCTACTTTGAACCCAATGTGGCCTATTATTTGAAGAACAACCAGCCGTTGAGTGTGCGCACGGAAAGTCCGCTCATTGTCGGACTGAATGCCGGGATACGCTTCAGGATAAAATAGGGAGGAACCGACTCCGCTTTTTCCGCTGAAAGAACGATGGACCCAGATAAACCAGATAAGAAACAAAATAATATAAACAATAAAAACAGACAGAATTATGAAGACAAGAAAAAACCTGCTGTGCATGGCCGTGCTGTTGGCGGCCGTCACGTTGACAAGTTGTGAAAAAGAACCGGTCAATCCGCAGTACCGTGCCTTTGCTACGGTACTCAATCCCGACAGTGTGAGTGACTATGTGTTGCTTTCGGACCAGGGCAACCGTTTGAAACCGATAAACTCGCCTTATGTGCCGAAACACCGGCAGCGGCTCATTGCCGACTTTTACATTGCCAGTGAAAAGCCCGAAGGAAGCGATTACGATTACGACATAGAATACACGTATCTGTATGAGATTCTGACCAAAGGCATTTTCAATGTCGAATTGGATGCTGTGACTCCGGCCGAGGAAGACAGCATAGGCAATGATGAGTTCATTGAAATGGGAAAACCATGGGTTGCTTCCGACTTTGTCAATGTAGAATTCCTGCTGAGGGCTTCGGACAGAGGCATCAAACACTTTATCAACCTGGTGGCTTATCCCGATTCTGTGCCGGCAGCCGATGGAAAAGTACATTTGCAGTTGCGGCATAACAGCAAAGGAGATTATCCGGATTACGACCGGTGGGGCATTGCAGCCTTTGACTTGCTTCCCTTGCGCGACAAGTTTCAGGAACAGGATTCGGTCAACATAGTGATTCACGCTTCCTTGTACAACATGAAGGAACAGACCGAAGAAGTGACCTATCGTTGGGAATCAGCCGAAGAGGCCATCCCTGTCGAACCGGCCGAACCGAAAGTCAGCATTACCAGCCTGAAGCTGGAATGACATATCCGACCTGAGCCGTATTGTTTTCAAGAGCCGCCTGCAGCCGATGGTTTGCGGGCGGCTCTTGATGTTTTTGCCGGCAGGAAGGGATATGTCGTATGTTTATGCCGATGATGTTATCGTCCCACGGCCGTGGGACACGTGTCCCACGTATATGAAACACGTGTCCCACGAGTGTGAGACACGTGTCCCACATACGTGGGACGATAACAT
>CASEAJ010000088.1 GCA_949285425.1 uncultured Porphyromonadaceae bacterium | reverse complement strand
GAAGAAATGGACACAGCCTATTCATAACTGGGGGTTGATTATGAACCAATTTATGCTTATTTTTGAAAACAGAATCCAGATATAAGAATAAACTTACAGCTGAATCCTGTTTCCATTTACACAAAATTTTGGACAGTGTCTAAAATAAGCTAAGCTAATTTGTTTATTCCGAAAGATACTATTCCTGTGGCTTTAGTTATAGGTTGGTAAACTTGAGAAGTCTTTTGAATAACGCAGATTTTGCGTCACATAATCTTCTTCATAAGATATGGTTACATCGGTTATCTCTCCTTTGTCGTTCTTGACAAGTGTATACACCGGATTGACAAAGCCTTTGTAGGGAGTAAGATGTAATTTTTCGTAACGGCTCAATACTTCAGCATGCAATGTTGGATCTACTTTTACGGCATAGGTTTCAACCAAATCGTGTGCTCCTTGATAGTCGCCGGTCGATTTAATACGTTGTATTTCTGCCAGAAGTTCTCCAAATAGTTTGCGTAGCTTTTCATAATCATTCACCACGACATAATGTTTTCCATCTCGTTCGGCCAATTCTATCACTTTGTCGGCTTTTCCGTGTTCATATGCCCAGGCAGCAATAAGTTGACGGTTGCGCATGTGCGATTCTTCTATGTCTTTTCCGGGTTGTATGCGGGTGAGTTGGGTCATGAGCCCGTTCATAATGTAGTGATAATACTGTGCTTTATAAGCTTCCATGTTAGGCAACAATCCTAATTCAACCAGTTTGGAGTCACCGACAAAATACAGTCCGAAAAGGTCGGCTCTCGCTTCTTCTATGGTAGATCCATAGGCTTTCAATGCATCGGGGTCGACCCCAGGCAGTAATTTGCCGGAACCGTGGCCGAGACATTCATGCAAATCGGTGTGCAGGTTATCGGTCAAAGATTCGTATTGTTTGTTACGTTCGCGTTCCACGTCGCTCCACATGAATTCTTCGTTGAATCCGTTACCTTCGGCAGCCAGGCTGTAGGCTTCGGTAATGTTTTCGATGGTTACCGATTTTGAACCGTAGTCACGCCTTATCCAGTTGGAATTGGGCAGGTTAATGCCAATAGGAGTGGAGGGATAACAGTCTCCGCCCAACATGGCTGCTGTGATGACTTTGGCAGAAACTCCTTTCACTTTTTCTTTTTTGAACTCGGATGCAATCGGCGAGTGGTCCTCAAACCATTGTGCATTGTTGCTGATGATTTCCGTACGTTTGGTCGCTTCTACATTCTTGAAGTTTACAATAGATTCCCAACTGGCTTTCATCCCTAAGGGGTCACCATAGTTTTCGGTAAAACCATTGACAAAATCAATTTGCGAATTCAGATCTTTCACCCATTCGATGGCATATTCGTCATACGTTTCCAAGTTTCCGCTGCGGTAATAATCAATGAGGGTTTCTATAACCTTACGTTGTTGTTCGTTTTCGGCTACACGGGCTGCTTTTTCCAACCAGCCGACAATGCGTTCGATAGCGGGACTGTACAGTCCGTTTACTTTGTAGGTCAATTCCTGTATTTTCCCATCGCGTTTTACAAGTTTGCTGTTCAGACCGTATGATATAGGAGTTGGATCACTGAGGTCTTTCATTTTATCATAAAACTGTTCAACCTCCTTTTGTGTTACACCATCGTAATAGTTGCAGGCAGAAGTGGCAATAAGGTCCTGTCCTGCGGTTTGGTTTACTCGTTTGGGCATCACTGTTGGATCGAAAATGATGGGGGTCAGTTTGTCTATCAGTTGATCAACATTTTCTCCTTCGGCAAGCGGCAATTTAGAAGCATCGATGCTCTTTACGGCCTGGGCAAAAAAGGTTTGTGAAAATGCAGGCGTGTATTTGTCCATGGAATAATGGTGATGTATTCCATTGCCCATCCACACCTGTTTCAGGTAGGACGTGAGGTTTTGGAATTCTTCCGACTGACGGTCACCTTGGTAGTGGTTGTACACAGCTTCCAATGTGCGGCGGATACACAGGTTATGTTTGCCGTTCTGGTCATACAATATGTCGCGGCCTTCAATGGCTGCTTGACTCAGATAGTAAACGAGCTTTTTTTGCTGCAATGTGAGCGATTCAAAGCCGGGGACCTGATAGCGCAATATCTGAACATCGCTAAATTGGTCGACCACATAATTGAAAGATGCTGTGGCTCCGGCTTCAGACGACGGCTTGGTGCCGCATGATGCCAAGACTAAACCTGTCATACAAATCAAAGTTGTTTTTTTCATATTTATGTTTGTTGTTAATAAGATGCCTTTTGTGAAAAGGAGTACAAATTTACGCAAAAGTAATGGATTGGCCTCGTGTGGGTTTCCATTCTTGTTGCCATGGGCATAAAGTTTTCTTTCATTCAGCATCATGTTCTTTTTTCACCTATGTGAAAAAAGAAGAATTTAGGCATGTGAACAGGAAAAGTATTGTTATTTAACAGAATAATCTGGCTTTTCCTTCATTCGGGAAATTCATTATTTTTGCATCCGGTAAAATCAGAAGAAAAGACAGAACATGCTACAGGATTTTGTCATTTCCCGCATTCGGGAGCAGTTACCGTTTGAGCCGACTGTGCAACAGGCGGAACTTATCGGTTGTTTGGGCACTTTCCTCGTGTCAAACGATGCGGATAAGGTGTTTCTGTTGAAAGGATATGCCGGCACGGGAAAGACCAGTGTGGTGAGTGCCCTGGTGCGTGCGTTGCATACGTTACAGCAGAAAACCGTGTTGCTTGCTCCGACTGGTCGGGCTGCGAAAGTGTTGTCGTCCTATTCCGGATTTCCGGCTTTTACCGTTCATAAGAAGATATATCGGCAAAAATCCATGGCAGAATTTCGCTTTCAGTTGAACGACAACTTGCATAAACACACTTTGTTCATTGTCGATGAGGCGTCGATGATTGCCAATGCCGGGCTCGATACAGCCTTTGGCAGTGGTCGTTTGCTCGATGACCTTGTGCAGTTTGTCTATGGAGGTGAAGGTTGTTCGCTGTTGTTGCTGGGCGATACGGCTCAGCTTCCGCCTGTGATGCAGCCGGTGAGTCCGGCCTTGGAACAGGGCACGTTGGCCGCTTATGGACTGAATGTACATGAGTTCACATTGACACATGTGGTGAGGCAGGCACTGGAAAGCGGTATATTGCACAATGCGACCCGGTTGCGCGAACAACTGACCGAAGGCGATGTGTACCGGTATCCGTCCTTTTCTCTGTCTGGATTCAGCGATGTGGTGCGGTTGAACGGCATGGACCTGGTCGATGAAATATACCGGGCGTATGATGAAGTGGGAGAGGAAGACACCATAGTTGTGACGCGTTCGAATAAGCGCGCTAACATATATAATAATGGGATTCGTAACCGTGTGTTGCAAAAGGAAGAAGAACTGACCAACGGCGATTTGTTGATGGTTACCAAAAACAACTATTTTTGGAATAAGCCTTATGATGAGATTGATTTTATTGCCAATGGTGATATACTGGAAGTGGTTCGGGTACGGAAACATCATGAAATGTACGGTTTTCGTTTTGCGGACCTCTCGCTCCGTTCGCTTGACTATGGCTGGGAAATCGATGCACGGGTGTGGCTGGACTCTTTGCAGTCCGAATCACCATCACACATGAATGAACTGACCCAACGGCTGTTCAATGCGGTGGCCGAGGATTATCCGGAAATAACCAACCGCAGATTGTTGGTCAGGAAAATTCTTGAAAGCGAATTCTTCAATGCGTTGCAGGTGAAGTTTGCCTATGCCGTGACATGCCACAAAGCACAGGGGGGACAATGGAAGCGGGTATTCGTTGACCAAGGACAACTGGCGGAAGAACAGTTGGACAGCGACTATTACCGTTGGCTTTATACAGCATTGACCCGAGCTACGGAACGGGTTTTTCTGGTCAATTTTCCGGATGAATGTTTTGCGTGAACAAAGCAATGATTTGCTTTACGTAAGCCGTTCTGTTCAAAAAAGTGGTGAAAAACGATGGATTTTCAGCTGTTTTTTAATACTTTTGCACGCTTAAACAACGTAATCATTTAAAAGTTAAAATACAAAAGTCATGGGAAGAGCCTTTGAATATAGAAAAGCGACGAAATTGAAACGTTGGGGAAACATGGCCCGCGTGTTCACCAAGTTAGGAAAACAAATAACGATTGCGACGAAAGAGGGTGGACCGGATCCGGATTCGAATCCTCGTTTGCGTGTGCTCATGCAGCAGGCCAAGAAAGAAAACATGCCCAAGGAAAATGTGGAACGTGCTATAAAAAAAGCGACATCGAAGGAAGAGGCCGATTACAAGGAAATGGTGTATGAAGGGTATGGTCCTAACGGTATAGCCATTTTTATAGAAACAGCCACTGACAATCCGACTCGGACCGTGGCCAATATCCGCAGCTACTTCAACCGTCATGGAGGTTCGTTGGGTACAAGCGGTTCGTTGCAGTTCTTGTTTGACCACAAGTGTGTGTTCAAAATAGCTCCGAAAGAAGGAGTTTCATTGGATGATTTGGAATTGGAGTTGATAGATTATGGTGTGGATGAAGTAGTGGAAGATGAAGATGGCATCATATTGTATGGAGAGTTCGCTTCTTACTCGGCCATTCAGAAATATCTGGAAGAAAATGGGTTTGAAATCTTCAGTGCAGAGTTTGAACGTATTCCGAACGATTTGAAAGAATTGGATGAAGAACAGAAAGCGCAAGTAATGAAGTTGATTGAAAAGATAGAAGATGACGAAGACGTACAGAACGTTTTCCACAATATGGCAGAATGACAAGGGCTTTTTTCATCGAATAAGCAAGTATAACAAATGAAATGGAGAGGGTGTATCGCAAGGCGGTCACCCTCTCTTCATATATTGGTATGAAGGGAAACTGGCCGGCTTCAGGAGTGTGCCGGTTGGGTCACTTCACCGTTTTCCACCACAAAGAGCGACACTTCCTTGCCTGTTTGGAACAGGATGCGGTCCAAATGTTCTCGGTTGGTGTCTGTAATGAATATCTGGCCGAAAGCATCGCCTGATACCAGTTCAATGATTTTTTTTACCCGTTCGGCATCCAACTTGTCGAATATGTCATCCAACAGCATGATGGGCGATATGCCGTGCACCCGCTTGAGGAAGTTGAATTGTGCCATTTTCAGCGAAATGAGATAGGTTTTGTTCTGTCCCTGTGAACCTACCCGTTTAATGGGATAGCCATCGAGCAGCATTTCCAGCTCGTCTTTGTGTATACCGCAGGTGGAATAGCCTAAAATGCGGTCGCGCGACCGGGTTTCTTTTATATGCTTTCCTACATCATATTTGTCATGTTGCGACAAGTACGCAAGCGATATCTGTTCGTTCCCTCCGGATATGAATGCGTAAAAATCCTGAAAGATGGGGATAAATTCATCGATGAACTTCCGCCGACAGGCGTGTATGTATTGTCCGTGCAAGGACATTTGTTCTTCCCATATATCAAACAATGATTCATCCACCGGCGTTTCCAGTTTCAACAAGGCATTGCGCTGTTTCAGTGCATTGTTGTATTGTATCAGTTCGCTGAGGTATGTTCGGTTGTATTGCGAAATGACACCATCGATGAATTTGCGCCGTTCATCGCTGCCTTCGGCTATGAGTGTCGTGTCATCGGGCGATATCAGCACCAGCGGTAACAGTCCTATATGGTCCGACAGGCGTTCGTAGTCTTTTTTGTTACGTCGGAACTGCTTTTTCTGCTTCCGTTTCATGCCGCAGTAAATGTCCTCGGTTGATTCCCCCCGTTGGTATTTTCCTTGTATGACGAAAAAATCAGCTTCGTGGCGTATGTTTTGCGAGTCCACCGAGTTCGAGTGGCTTTTGCAGAAGGAAAGATAGTATATGGCGTCCAGCAGGTTGGTTTTGCCCATGCCGTTGCGTCCGATGAAACAGTTGATTTTCGGTGAAAATATCAGGTCGGCCTCACGGATGTTCTTGTAGTTGATGATGGACAATGATTGTAGACGCATACAATTATTATAATAAAGTGTACGCAAAGATAATGCAAATGAGTGGAAAAGTCATCAAATTTATTTGAATGGCTTTACCGAGTGCAGCTTATCTTATGGAAAGATAATGCAAATGAGTGGAAAGCCATTAAACTTGCTCGAATGATTTTTGCCGAATGCAGCTTGCCTTATGTTCAATGCCCAAGCTGCCCCAGTACTATATGGGTAGTACTCCAGTACTATATGGGTAGTACTCCAGTACTATCAGCGTAGTACTCCAGTACCATCCGCATAGTACTCCAGTACCGTCGGCGCAGAACTCCGGAAGTACTGGCACGGAACTTCGGCTGTATGATATAATGTGCAGAATGCCGGTAGCTGCAATTAACTATCATTAAAAGTTGAACTTTTGGTATTTCGTCATAGTTTTTTGTATTTTTGCCATAGTTTTTTCGAAAAATCATGTATCACGCTTATAAATTAAAATTAAAATGGCAAAATTAACTCGTGAAGATGCGCTTCTTTACCATTCGGAAGGGAAGCCGGGAAAAATAGAGGTTGTGCCGACCAAGCCCTATAGTTCGCAGCGCGACTTGTCGTTGGCATACTCTCCAGGGGTGGCCGAACCCTGTCTTGAGATAGAAAAAGACCCGAATGCAGCTTATGAATATACAGCTAAAGGCAACTTGGTGGCCGTCATTTCCAACGGAACAGCCGTACTCGGATTGGGAAATATAGGGGCCATGGCCGGTAAACCGGTGATGGAAGGAAAGGGTCTCTTGTTCAAGATATTTGCCGGAATCGATGTGTTCGACATTGAAATCAACGAAAAAGACCCGGAAAAATTCATTCAGACTGTGAAGGCTATAGCGCCGACTTTCGGAGGCATCAATCTGGAAGATATCAAGGCACCTGAATGTTTTGAGATAGAAGAACGTCTGAAAGCGGAACTTGACATACCTATCATGCACGATGACCAGCATGGCACAGCCATTATTTCGGCAGCCGGATTGCTGAATGCGTTGGAACTGAACGGTAAGAAAATAGAAGATGTAAAAATCGTGGTGAACGGTGCCGGGGCTGCTGCCAATTCATGTACCTTGCTTTACATGGCTTTGGGAGCCCGGCTTGAAAACATTGTGATGCTCGACTCGAAAGGAGTTATCAGTACGCACCGCACGGACTTGAACGACCGCAAGAAACCTTTTGCCACTTCGCGCAATATTACAACCTTGGCCGAGGCGGTAAAAGATGCCGATGTGTTTGTGGGGCTTTCGGTAGGGGGCGTTCTTACGAAAGATATGGTGCGTTCGATGGCGAAAGATCCGATTGTGTTTGCGTTGGCCAACCCGAATCCGGAAATATCATACGAAGATGCTATTGACGCCCGGCCTGATATCATTATGGCAACCGGCCGTTCGGACAACCCGAACCAGATTAACAATGTGCTTGGTTTCCCCTACATATTCCGCGGTGCATTGGATGTACGTGCTACTGCCATTAACGAAGCCATGAAAGTGGCAGCTGTCCGTGCCATTGCCGAACTGACTAAAAAGGCGGTGCCCGATGTGGTGAATGCAGCCTATAACCTGAAGCATTTGTCGTTCGGACGCGATTATATCATTCCGAAACCGCTTGATCCGCGTTTGCTCACGACGGTGGCTCCGGCAGTGGCAAAAGCAGCCATGGAGTCGGGGATTGCCCGTAAAAACATAACCGATTGGAAGGCTTATGAAAGTGAACTGCTGAAGCGGATGGGACATGACAACCGCATGTTGCGCCGTTTCTATGAAGAAGCCCGCCTTAATCCCAAACGGGTCGTGTTCTCGGAATCCAATCATGTCAACATGCTGAAAGCTGCCGAAATGGCTTATACGGAAGGTATTTGTCATCCGATATTGCTGGGCAATGAAGAAAAAATAGCAAATGTGGCTGCTGAAAACGGTATTGACCTGACCGGAATAGAAATCATCAATCTGCGTCATGACCGGGAAGAAGCCCGTCGGATACGCTATGCCAAAACGTTGGCTGAAAAACGTAGCCGCGAAGGTGTGACCTACGATGAAGCGTATGAAAAAATGTATGAACGCAACTATTTCGGTATGATGATGGTGGAAACGGGAGAGGCCGATGCTTTGATTACCGGTGTGTATACCAAATACACCGATGCCGTCAAGGCGGCAAAGGATGTGATTGGTATCCGTCCGGGGTTGAACCACATCGGAGCCATGCACATTCTCAATACGAAAAAAGGCACGTTCTTCCTGGCCGATACCTTGTTCAACCGCCATCCATCAACGGAAACGCTTATCGATATTGCCAAGTTGACTCATGATACGGTCAAATTCTTTGCTTGTGAACCGGTCATGGCCATGCTTTCCTATTCCAATTTCGGTTCGGACAAGGAGGGCAGCCCGGCAAGCGTTCACAAGGTAGTGGAAACTTTGCATGAACGCTATCCCGATATGTTGGTCGATGGGGAAATGCAAGTGAATTTCGCCTTGAACAAGGATTTGCGCGATGAAAAATTCCCCTTCTCCAAGCTTCGTGGCAGGGATGTAAATACTTTGGTGTTCCCCAACCTGAGTTCGGCCAATACAGCATGCAAACTGTTGCTTGAAATGGGTGCTTACGAATCCATCGGCCCGATTCAGATGGGTCTGAACAAGCCGGTGCATATTCTTGATGTGGAAAGTTCTGTTCGCGACATTGTCAACATGACGGCCGTTGCTGTGCTCGATGCTATTGTAGAGCAGCAGATTCGTGAAAAGAACCTGCAACGTATTTGCTGAAAAACGGTAAACTGACTAGTCCTAAATAACCGTTACAGTTATTGGACAAAAATAAATTATTTATCACAGTTCAGCAAGGCTAGCCTTGCTGAACTGTTTCTTTTTATAGCTTTTAATTCTAATCTGCTTCTGATGATGCATAAACTCAGGCG
>CASEAJ010000087.1 GCA_949285425.1 uncultured Porphyromonadaceae bacterium | reverse complement strand
GATTCATAACTGGGGGTTGATTATGAACCAATTTATGCTTATTTTTGAAAACAGAATCCAGATATAAGAATAAACTTACAGCTGAATCCTGTTTCCATTTACACAAAATTTTGGACAGTGTCAAACACTGAAAACCAGAGGATGAAACCATTTTATAAATTCTCGACTTATTCAATGGTTTCAATAGCTTTCCACTTTCTATTTCTTTACGAGTCGGAACATACACCAAATCATTTGGAGAGAGTACAAACTTAGGAGCATTCCCTTGCTCATCTTCCGGAGCAGAGGACAATCCTAACTTCTGCCGTTCAATGACAATATTCAATGGGATTGTTGTAAAATTTCTTTTCCGAACAATTTCTCCTGTCTTCTCATCAGTCTGTACCGTTTCATATACCGCAAAGAACAAATTAGTACCTTTCGCAGCCTCAACAAACTTACTTGATTTATTTCCTGTCTGTCCTACGGCAAATTTATCCGCTTTTTCATACCAACGAACCTTATAAATAGGTTGATGCCATTTACCATCATTCAATACCACAAGATTCTTATTCATCCGATCAATGCCATCTGGTGAGAATGCTAACTCTGGATTATTGTCATTTAATTCCAAATGACGCAATAAAATTTTCCGAATACCACTGTCTGTAATACAATCTTTTATTTTTTTCTGATCAAAAGTTGCATCCAATGATTTACGTGTTGCAAAATAATGCTCTTTCGTTTCTTTGGTAAAGCGGTAGACTTTTATTCTCTTCAAATCGACATCACTCCATACGTCTTTATTATCTTCGAAATACTTTTTAATTTGTTTTTCATCATATTTCAAAGCCAACAACTCCTTTAACTTTCTCTTGAATTCCCTATCTACGACAGCCAAAGGATTTATCAACGCATCCTTTAATGTTACGGTAACAATCTGTCGTAAATTCACCTCACCAAACACAGTTTCTTTGTGCATTTGTTTACGAATAGCCCAATTATCTCCTTTTTCCTGCTTTTTCAACTTTTTCTTGCCATCTTCATACCGGAAGCTACGATTATTCGTCTTATTTATAACACGCAGATTTTGTTTAAAACTAACTACCATCTCATTCAATGCATCATAAACATCTTGCGTGTAGGTATTCCATGGCTTGTTTACAATCCAACGATAGTTTCCTGTATCATCCGTTTTCTGCTTATAACATAATAAGGTTTGCAGATCCTTTCTTGATACTTTTGCCTTCGGGCTAGCCGACTCGTTATTTAAATAATTGACGATATTACGGTTTGCACAAGCTATCACAATAGCATCCATTGCATGATGTCGATGATCAATACGTTTTTTATTAAAACCCTTTTGCAAGTCCAAAGGTACCACTGGAATCAGATTTCCATTGCTATTAACTGATGTAAAAACAGTACTTTTTGTCAAATCATTCATTCTTTGAAAACGCGGAAGTATTATTTTGTTCCAAACATCATTGATACCCCAGTCTTTCTTCAACCTATCGGTAACGCTTCCGGAACAGACAACCACATGTTTTGATGTTACTTCCAATTCTCCTTCTTCTCGAACAATATTTGACAACAATGTTTTCACCACTTTGCTGATATACCGACTATCATTCAACTGACGTTCTATAAACTGTTCCGGTATATCATCCATCAAGAGTTTTTTCATTTTAACACGATTGCGGGCATAATGCTCATGAACAAAACGCTCATATTCTTCAACAGAGAATACACTTACCACTCGCCCTCCGCCTAACTCTACTTTTTCACCATGATGTTTTTTGATGAATTCATACCCTAACAAATTGTCTTTTAGTTTATTGATCTCTGATTCGCAAATAACTTTGTTACTAAATGAGTCATCGAAATAACGAGACTGTGGAATAATATGTTCTATTTCATAAGCAGGAGTAAACAATTTGGCCAATGGTATCACAGCTCCCGTATAAGGTGAACGATATTTTTGCTCCAACCAAGCTTTGTAACGTAACACATCGGATGTTGTCGGTCGTTTTTTACTATCACTTTCCTTGAATTTCTTCAATATCTCTGCTATATCTTCCGGCAATTGGTCACCCACACTCTTCAATACACCTTCTTCATAAATACGTAAAATATCTTGTTGACTAGGGGAATATGGATGAACATCCTCTATACCATATTCCGGATTCATAAATTCCGTAAGCAATGCTTTGATACGCAAATTAGTATTCTCATTTTCTAACGTCTGCTGCAACATTTGTGTTCTTTTCTCTTTCGGATTTTTCATACTGCGTCCAAGTTCAACATGTATTTCATCAATCCGTCCAACTTGTTTCCAAATATCACGCACCGTACGCAAAGTTTCCATAATCACCTGTTCTACAATAGGATTATGCAATGAATACTGACGAAACTTATACAAGTAATCATCAATATCTCCCGGCGTTGTCCACCTGTCTATTTCTTTTGCTTCTGAATGACGGTCATAAACTATGTAACAAGCAAGCCAAACCGGAAGTCCCTTAAACGAATATAAGTCCGTCAAATGAATGGACTTTTCTCTTACTTGCATCTTTATTTTTTCATCATACTCACCACTCAATATTTTCCCTATGCGCTCTTCACGTGTTCTCTTATCTATTGCATTAACCGACCAATATTTTCCCAATCGCATCAACGGAAGAAGTCTCTTTATAGCTTTAACAGAATAAGCGCCATAATCCTGCTTAAAAGGTGGCATGTTATGAAACACGTCTACAAATTGTTCATCATAATTGTATTTATCAGCAAACGATTTCAATGCTTTTCTCAGTTCCTCCTTGTCTGATACGGAATATAATATATGCCATAACGCTTCTTCCTCCTCACCATTTGTTCCCCATTCACTTACTCCAATCTTATCCATACGAGCCTGTATCAATGCCCTCGTTTCATTGCATGGATATGCTTTGTCTTCCACATAATTCCAACGATATTCATCCAATCGTTTTTTCAATCCCAAAGGTGGGTATTTCAAAAAGTCATCTTGCTTAATATCTTTTCTCTTGTTTAACCATTCAAACAAATTCACATAATCTTCATCCGTCCTCAAAAACTCAGTTGTAACATCAACATCACTCAACATCTTACCATTCACCTGTTTTTCTCGCTGATAAATACGCAAGTTTAATATAAATTGCCATAAACGAAACTCTTGAAACAACGGATGAGACTTGGCTATACATTTCACCGGTATCGAGCGCAGTTCATTTGTTTTCTTATCTATATAATTATATGATTCATAGGGACAATTACTTATCAAAGACTTTTTAGTTTTCAACGGACGCTGATAAAACAAAATATCATCTAAAAGCAAATAAATAAAATCACGATTAGCAATATTGTTTCGATGAGCATTATTACTCGGGTACAGAATTTCGACACAACGCGTATAAAGTTCACGGTCCTGCAATTCCGTATGAAATTCGCACTGCTTATTCAAAATCTTTTTCAGCTCATCTTTATAAAACTTCCGCTCTATAGTTCTTACCAATCTTCCACGTATTTTTTGCTTTGGCTGCTGTAGTATAGTATCATATATGTAAGTACCTATTGTTTTTTGACTATTTTCGATATCCGCTTCTGTCTTCTTTTTCAACAAGGTCCAATCGTCTTCTTTCGGTGCCCGAAATGAACGCTTCACGTTTCCCTCTTTATCCAACTTAGGTGTACCATCATCATGCACATCAGTCGTAACAATAAACTCTTTTACCTTTCCAACCCAATCCAATGGTACATTACTTGTTCTTTTATAAATCCACCCGTTTTCTAAATAAACATTATACCATGTATCTTTTCCTCTTTTTTCTCCCGTATCTTCGACACCCACAACTTGAAGCGCATGAAACTCAATTTTTTTATTCTTAGTCTCCTCCTCTTCTCCTCTTATCTGATAATATCCACGTTTTTGGTTAAAATTCAATAGTATCCACGCCAACTCTTCTTTATTTATCTTTTGAGTTAGAGCTTTTTTCCGCAAATAATATATAGTCCAATCATATGGTATTTTCTTTTGCCCAGAGACGTATTCTGGATTATTCCGCCTAAAATCATCTAACATTTCATTAAATGAAGCTTGAAATACAAACTCATATTCACCCGATTCATTCTGTTTCCATGCCAATTTAGGCTCTTTCCCTTTTAATATATTACCATAACGATCTAATTCTTTGGCATAATGGACAGGTAGAAATCCCATAAGATTGAGTACTCGACACAACCTCTCACGACGTTGGATACTGCGAATATACAAACGACGAATCCCTCGATATTCAGTACGTCTCTTTGTTTGGGAAACAGAATTCCCCTTATCAAAATCACCCAAAACAGTTGCATCCATGGGAATCAATCTCACCCCACTCCCAGCTATTCCTGCCAATTGTTCTTTACCATCATCCGCTGTAATTGCATTAATTACCGACCAACCTATACTACTTGTCCCCAAGTCCAATCCAAGTATTTTTTTCATGATAATCTGCTTATTTCGTTGTACATTAATATCATATTGTTTTCCGGGCTAAATTTAACATTTTTATTTTTCATATATGCCTGTTTTTCTTGAAAAAGTTTTATCTTTGCCCATACTAATTTGAAGCAACTCACAATAAGGATTATTCCGTTGTGAAAACATTCAGGTGGCCATCGTCCTTAACGGTGGCATTTTTTATATAAAGGCACAAACAAAACACATTTTCATTTATGCTCAACATAGGTTGTCACTTATCGTTGTCCAAGGGATATGAGGCCATGGGCGAGGATGCACTGAAGATACAAGCCAATACATTCCAGTTTTTCACGCGCAATCCGCGGGGCGGAGCGGCCAAAGAAATAGAGGACGATGATGCCCTTGCTCTGGCAGCACTCATGCAGCGCAATCACTTTGCTCCGTTGCTGGCCCACGCATCGTACACCATGAACCTGTGCTCGTCCAACCCACAGACCCGGACATTCGCACGCGAAGTCATGGCCGATGACCTTCGCCGCCTGCAGGCGTTGCCGTGCAAGCTATACAACTTTCATCCGGGCAGCCATACCGGTCAGGGAGTGGAAACTGGCATCGAACAAATAGCCGATGCATTGAACATGGTGATTACCCCCGAACTTGATTTGTACGTGTTGCTTGAAACCATGGCAGGAAAAGGGAGTGAAGTAGGACGGACGTTCGAAGAACTGAGGGAAATCATCGACCGGGTGGAACTGAACGACAAAATGGGAGTATGTTTGGACACTTGCCATGTGTTCGACGGAGGATATGACATTGTGGGCGACCTGGACGGAGTGCTCACCCGCTTCGACCGCATTGTGGGACTTGAACGGCTGAAAGCCATCCACATAAACGACAGCATGAACCCTGCCGGCAGCCGCAAAGACCGCCATGCCAAAATAGGCCAGGGACATATCGGGCTTGAGGCATTCGGACGCATTGTCAATCATCCTGCACTGAAGCACCTGCCTTTCTTTCTGGAAACTCCCAACGAACTGGATGGATATGGAGAAGAGATTGCCCTGCTACGAAGCCTATGCCGGTAATGCGGCCTATTCCACCCAAGCCCGGTTGTGAATGTGCACCTTGTCCATGTCGAAAGACAGATCATCGGGCAAGGGCAGTTTTACCGTATACGTCTTTTTGTTGGGGTTGGTCAGCTTCAACGACACAATCCACGGATTGAAGTACTTGAGTTGTACGTAGTCCGTACCGTGCTCGCGGGCCCAGGCCGCCCAGTCGGGCACAGCATCGGATACGCTCACTTCCGTTGTACGCACTGTGTGGTAGAAATCTTCTTTCCGCAAATGGAAGCCGAAATCTTTCGGACGCGACAATATTTCTTTGGCCGCCATGAGGCGGAACACGTAGCGGCTGGTTTCCTCGTTCAGATACAATGCAAGACAATCATTCGCATGCTGCTCTTCAAGGCTTTCCGTAATGCGACGCCGACCGGCATTGTACGATGCTGCTGCTGTGAGCCAGTCGCCATACATTTCGTATGACCGCAACAGGTAGCGACAGGCAGCCACCGTCGCCTTTTCCAAATGGCGGCGTTCATCCACTTCGCGGTTCACCTCGAGGCCGCACTCGCGGGCCGTTTCTTCTACAAACTGCCAAATGCCCACCGCCCGAACAGGCGACACCGCCCGCGGATTGAGATAACTTTCTATGACGGCCAGATACTTGAAGTCGTCGGGCACTCCCTGTTCTTTCAATATCGGTTCTATCAAAGGGAAATAACGGTTGGCACGCTTTATCAGCTGGAAGGTGGTTCCGTGCATGTAGGTAAACGTAAGCAGTTCACGGTCGAAACGTTCGCGCAAGTCGTGGCGCGAAAGATCAATGCTTCGGCCGGCAAACATCACCCGTTCGGGGATATCCGGAGCATTCACCTGCTGGGGCGAATCGGCATAAAACGCAACTTCGGTGTTGTCTTCATATTCTTCACCAAAAACCCGTGAAACGGCATATCCGCCAGCCAGCGCAACAAAAAGCGCAACGGCCAGCACAAACGAACGGGCCGAGGGATACAATTTTCCTTCCATTCCTGCAATTGTTTTTCACACTATATGTGTAATGTTCTTTTTTATGCTGCAAAAATACGTCTTTGATGGTGAACACGCAAAATTAGCCGACACTTCATCTCATGCATCCGGACCGTTGTCCCGGACTCCAGCGAAAATTGATCCGGACACGGTTGAAATGCACATTACATGCCGAATGTTCCTCCCGAAGAATCGCTGCAACCGGGATATAAAAGGAGAAAGCACCGGCACAACACAGAAAAAGACGGTGCATCAGAATGGGCAACCTGCTACGTTGCTTTCGACATTCAGCTTCGGTCACGTACAGAAGTACGCTCCCTCGGCCTCCGTCTCAGCGTCTGGCATCTACCCATTCTGATGCACCTCACCAAAATATGAAAGAGGGTGCATTTTGATACACCCTCTTTCTCTGTCTATCATGCAACAGGATACCGATCAGTTCAATCCCAACACCTCAATTCCCTGGTTGAAACGTATGTCGCGGGGAATGCCGGCAGCATTGATACGGTCCAGGTCGTGTTGCAGCCCTTCGCCTATATGGCTGTTGGCTTCGCGATACTGACGGGCAAACTCGAAATTGCCATCACCCTGCGTTTTCAGAATGAGGGCAGCCCAAGAATTCACAGCTTCTTTCGCCTTGTCGAAGTCTATGCGATAAAGCCCTTCGGCATCGCGCACAAACGCTCCGGCCTGTTCCATATAATTATAGCACATCATGTTGGCCTTGCCGTGCGAACTGGCTGCACCGAAGCGCACCGAACGAAGAATGCCGGCTATGTAGGTAGTAATGGCATCTTCCACACTGATGTCGTGTATTTCATCTTTTTCTATCAGGTTGCACACCATGAACAGTCCCAATATGTCGGCTTTGGCTTCCTCCCACGAGGTCTTTTCGGTTTTCAACGCATCGTCCACACTGCCTTTCCCATTGATGGTCTGTTTCACGCCCAGACCATGAGCCACTTCGTGGAAAGTGACATTCCAGAAGAAGGCATCGAACTTGAGATGCTGCACCAGTTCCGGTTCAAGCACCAGTTCGCCAATGGGCAACATGATTTTGTCAAACTTGGCCTGCATGCTGTTGCGCAGTTGCAACCGGCGGGCACCTTTGGCTGCCTGCACGCGGTCGTCGTTGGGCAGGTTAATGGCAATGGTCTTGCCGGCAGCATTGCAGTCGCCTGCATAGTACACCACATCATACACATTGAGGTCGGACGAAGTGCCCGGCACAAATGTCTTGTACTGCGGTTCACAAGGCAACTCCATCTGCAATTGGGGCAACATGGCAATGAACTTGGCCAGTTCTGCGCTGCGACGTTCATCTTTCAGCAGAATATAAGCCTCATAGGCGGCCTTGGCCTCGTTGAGTTTGTCATCGTAGTTTTCAATCGGACCTACCACAAAATCGAGTCTGCTTTCCTTCATGTCCATCCATGCCATGTCGCTGGCCAGATAGTCATCGGTCTGGAACGCTTTCTTCCGCTCGGTGAGATAGGTCTTCAGACCGGCATCTTCGGCCAAAGCAATGGCCTCGTCAAGCAACGCGCACACCTCTGTCAGTTCGGCACGGTATTCATCCTTGTACCACACCGTACGCAACGAACCATCGTCGGCACGGCGCAACACCGTGTACAGACTGCCCTTATCCGGGTCGGCATATGCTTCGTACTCTTCCTTGGTCATGTCTTGCGGATAATAGCGACAGCCATCAGGCTTGGCTCCATAACCGGCAATGAAAGGACGGTTGTCGTCCATCCGGTCCCACGGACCATAATTAATCATGGCATAATCCCGGGCCCATTTGTCATGTATCGTATCCAGCAGCGCCTTGTCACCAAAAGTCTGCTTCCAAAACAAGCCGTCCATGATATCGGCTATTTTCACAAATATCGGAAGCATCTGCTTTTCCTTTTCGGTCAGTCCTTCCACCAGGTCCGACTTCAAGTCAAACCAGGCATACTCTTCCACTTTCTGTTGCATTTCCGTTTTCTCCGTTGATTTTCCGCACGAGGAAGCCAGCACACAAAACGCAGCCCCCACGGCCAAACATGATAATTTATTCATATTTTCCATTACTTATTGATTTGTCCGGCAAAGATAGTGCAAATGAGTACAAAAGCATCAAGTTTACTTGAATGGTTTTGTGGAATGCAGCCTTATCTTATCAAAAGATAGTGCAAATGAGAGCAAAAGCATCTAGTTTACTTGAATGGTTTTGCCGAATGCAGCACATAAAACGAATTAAACAAAATTATTGCGTACCTTTGTAGCGTTCAACATATACAAAACAGTGTATCCAATGAAACAAACATGGCTCACCGCCTGCATATTCATGCTGCTGGCAAGTTGCAAACCCGACAGTCCGACGCCTCCGAGCGAAACCATCGATCCGGCCATAACCGGCACCTGGCAAGTGGCACGGTCATACACCATCACAGGGGTACGCATGCGTCCCGACGGCAGTCTGGAAGCCATGGAAAGTGAACGCGACACACTCGTTTTCGACGGAACTCCCAACACCCGGATAACCTCATACATGTTCGGCACACAGGAAAACATCATCGACATCCGCAACGACAACAAGATAAAGATATTCCGCATCAATAGCAAAGGCGGTGTCACCATTACCAACGAACAAGTGCCCTACGAAGTGCTGCACGACACTTTGTACAGCATTACTCCCAATTTCAGAAACGCACACAAATATCAGTTGCAGAACGACTCCCTCATCATTGAACGCATTCCCAACAGCGAAACGAAATGGACTTACGTGCGTTCCACCTACTTTAAAAGGGAAATGTAATGCCGCACGCGGCCGAAGGGGTGCAAAACCGCTTTTGGCGGTCCTTCTCCCAAACATGATTCTTCGCCGAGAAGTACCGTTAAGAGCGACCGAACCCCGCTTCACACCCAAACTGAAAAACAAAAAAATAGCAGGACGATTCATTTTCATCCTGCTATTTTCACATGCGTCTGCGGAAGCGGGGGGATTCGAACCCCCGGTACGGAAACCCGTACGTCAGTTTAGCAAACTGGTGGTTTCAGCCACTCACCCACACTTCCTTGGGCTTTCGCTTTTGCGAGTGCAAATATAGAAAAGACTTTTTGAACTTCAAAAGGATTATCAGAAAAAAATATAGAAAATAATTCTGTACTTTTGTCCCCACTTCGTCACTTGCAAACATGAAAGAATTCCCTATTAAAAGCAAACGGCTCATTTTCGCCGGATTATTGGTCATATCAGTTACGGTTATCCTGACCGGCACTTTGTACTACCGACACATTTTCAACATACCCAACATTTATGTTAGCGAAGGGAAAACAACCCTGAACATTCCCGAAAGCCAATGGGACGTGCAGGATGTAATCAATGCCCTGAACGAAAAAGCCGAAATAAAAGACCTTCGCTCGCTGAAAAAGGCAGCCAGCCTGCTGGATTACGAAAAGGTCCACTCAGGACACTACATCATTACCGACCGCATGAGCAACAAAGAACTGGTGAACATGCTGCGCAGAGGTTTGCAGACACCTATACGGGTTACCCTGCACAACCTGCGCACCAAAACCGAACTGGCCGCCTCCCTGTCACAACAATTAATGCCCGATTCGGCAAGCATCCTGTCGCTGCTCAATGACTCGGCCTTTCTGTCCGGTTACGGCTTGAATGTTGACAATGCACTGACCCTCTTTATACCCGACACGTATGAATTTTTCTGGAACACGGATGCTTCCGGCATTTTTGAAAGAATGCAAAAGGAGTACAAAAGATTCTGGACGGAAGAACGCCTGGCCAAGGCTGAGGCCATTCCACTGACTCCCGTCCAAGTCAGCATTCTGGCTTCCATTGTCGAAGAAGAAACCAACAGCTATCGCGAATACCCCGTAGTTGCCGGGCTCTACATCAACCGGCTGAAACGCGGCATGCTGTTGCAGGCCGACCCAACCGTAAAGTTTGCCGTGGGTGATTTCTCACTGCGAAGGGTGCTGAACATACATCTGCAAACCGATTCTCCCTACAACACCTACCGCTATGCAGGCCTGCCTCCCGGACCGATACGCATACCTTCGGGCAGAGCAATCGATGCGGTACTGAACTACACGAAACACAACTACCTGTACATGGTTGCCAAAGAAACCCTGAACGGAGAACACAATTTCGCCACCAACTTACGGGAACATACCAACAACGCCATCCGGTATCAACAGGCACTCAACCGCCTGCGCATTTACCAGTAGACGCTCCCTGCACCCCTGCCAAGACGTATTTTCTCGGGGAAGCCATACACAAAAAAAAGACTGATTTCAAAATGGCGGACAGCCCCTTCCCGCAACTTACCTGCCGATATAATTGACTTCGGGTTGCAGGTTTATGCCGAACTTTTCATACACTGAGCGCTGTATCTGTTCGGCCAGATGCCGTATGTCGGCACCCGTTGCGTGACCGAGATTTACAAGCACCAGCGGTTGCCGGTCATACACACCGGCCGCTCCCAGCCGTTTTCCTTTCCAGCCGCAACGATCAATCAGCCAGGCCGCCGAAATCTTTTCTTCCGTTTCGGAAACATAAAAATGAGACAAGTCCGGATATTCAGCCGCCAAAGCAGCAAAAGCAGCTTTGTCTACCACCGGATTCTTGAAAAAGCTCCCGGCATTACCAAGCAGTTTCGGATCGGGCAGTTTGCCCTGACGCATTTCAACAATGGTATTGCGCACATTCTGCAAGGTCACGTTGCCTTTGGCACGCACGGCCGATTCCAAATGCTGATAATCGAAACAAAAGGAAGGACGTTTGCCCAGGTCAAAAACCACCGACGTAACGATGTACTGTCCACGCCATTCACCCTTGAACACACTGGCTCTGTATCCGTAGCGGCATGCTTCATTCCCGAAAACCCGTTCTTCACCCGTCGGCACATGCAGGGCATGCACTTCATGGACAATGTCCTTCACCTCCACCCCATAGGCACCGATGTTCTGCACAGCCGCGGCTCCCACCTGCCCCGGTATGAGCGACAGGTTTTCCGCACCATACCAGCCATGTTCTACACAATACACCACGAAATCATCCCAGGTCACTCCAGCACCGACTTCAACCCGCACGTTGTCATCATCTTCCTGCAACACGGACACAAAGCGGTAACATGAACGGATGACCGTTCCCCGAAAGTCGGACAGAAACAGCAGGTTGCTTCCACCACCCACGACGAGCAGTTCACGGTTCTGCACATCTGCACTCCGCAACACTTCCTTCAATTCGGCCGGAGTGCCGTATTCTATCAGGCAGTCGGCCTTCACATCGATGCCAAACGTATTGTAGGGCAACAAAGACACATGTTCTTGCTTATTTATCATAAGTAACTCGCAAAAATGAAACGATACTATTTTTCTGTTTTCAGCAACTCACCTTTTATATTCTTTTTCACGAGTTACTTACTTCAGACAACTATTATCCTACACACCCCTGCCGTCGGGTGACGTAGCGGAGGATTTCTTCTTCATCATCCGGATGGAACCAATGCACCTCCCTGTCACGGTTGAACCAGCTGAGCTGACGCTTGGCATAACGCCGCGTGTCCTGTTTGATGAGGTCGACCGCTTCCTGCAAGCTACGTTTCCCCTCCATATACTCATACAGTTCCTTGTAGCCCACCGTGTTCAAGGTATTCAAGTGGCGGTATTCGAAAAACTGTTCCGCCTCGGCCAACAACCCATCGGCCATCATTTCATCCACACGCCGGTTAATACGTTCATACAATTCCTCCCTCGGACGGTTCAACCCGATTTTGATGATACGGAAAGGACGTTCCTTTTTCAATCCGGTACGCAAGGAGGAGTACGGACGCCCGGTGATGCTGCAAACCTCCAACGCATGAAGCACCCTTTTGTGGTTGTTCAGGTCGACCTGCCGGTAGTGGTCGGGGTCGAGCCGTTTCAACTCATCCTGAATGAAGCGTGCCCCCTTGTTGTGATACTGATCGAGCCAAAAAGCGCGGGTAGCGGCATCAATGGTCGGTATGTCATCTATGCCGTTGCACACCGCATCCACATACATCATCGAACCGCCCACCAGCATGACCGTGTCGTGCCGTTGAAACAGCTCTTCCAACAGGGCATGGACATCCAGTTCATATTGCCCGCTGTTGTATTCATCGTGAATGGAATGGGTGCCTATAAAATAATGACGTGCTTCACGCAATTCCTCTTCGGTAGGAGCTGCCGTACCAATGCGCAGTTCCCTGTAAAACTGGCGCGAGTCGGAAGACACGATAGGGGCATTCAGGTGCTTGGCCAGCCTGATGCTGATATGGGTCTTGCCCACCCCGGTAGGTCCCAACAAAACAAGTAGCGTTTTAGCTTGCATGCCATCAACAAAAAAAGAAACGCAAACCACACAAACCCTATATGCCCGAGCAGAACCGGCCCGCCGGCACTCCGCCCTCATCCGTTGAAAAAGGGCGCGCTGTTTGTGTGATTTGCGTTCGCTGCAAATGAATCAATACAAATTATCGTCACGGAACGAAGCGTCATCGAAGCTCATATCTCCGAAACCCTCTTCATCCAGTTCGTCCATATCATAGTCCTCATCGCCGTAAAACGATTCGTCGAGCATGGTGCGACCACTCACGGGCACATCATCGCCCGCCAGCATTTGAGACGGAGCATCGCCCTCCTTCTCTATGCACACCGCCTTGTCCAGCTTTTTCCCGGTAATGATTTCACTGAGTTCAATGAAAAAGGCACGGTCGGAAATGCCATCGAACACATACTGCAGTTTCTGCTTTTCATCCGTCAGATAATCTTCCAGCACAGTGCTTTCCATAACCAGATTGTCATATTCGGAGTCAGTATCCATTTCCACCAAGGTGATTTCCTGTTCACGTTCCCAGTCATCTGAACAAAGGAAAAACGAAGTCAGCTGATCCTTCGTGTAGTGAACTGCATCGAGAATGGCTTCATGCAAATCAAAGAAAGTAGCTTCCGCGTCAATGGTTATCACGCGAACAAAATCATCGACCTCATCGGATAAGATAGTGAATTTATATACCATAGCTTGAATGTTTTTTTCTGTTTGTAAAAGTACTATTTTTTTTCGATTGCCATCCCATTTCCCGCTTTTTTTCAAAAAAAAAATCGTTACCAGAAATTGATAACGACATGCCGGCCGGCCTTTGAATCACACGGCCGAAGCAACGCACAGGATGGTCAGCCCTTTATCCTCTGCTCTATCTCATGAACGCTGTTGCGGAAATGCTTGTCCGTTTCCATCAGGTCACCCACTATCTTGCAGGCATGCAACACAGTGGCGTGGTCACGCTTGCCAATGACATCGCCTATGGCTGCCAACGAACTTTTGGTGAGCTGCTTGGACAGGTACATGGCTATCTGCCGTGCCTGCACCACTTCACGCTTGCGGCTTTTGGTGGATATCGCATCGACCGACAAGGCAAAATAGTCACACACAATATCGCGTATCTTTTCCACCGTATTCACTTTCGGCACAATGTTCACAATGCGGCTTATGACCTTTTCCGCCAGCGCTATGTCAATCGGCGTATTGGTCAGGGTCGAATGCGCCATGAGCGACACCAGCACCCCTTCCAGGTCGCGCACATTGTCAACCACATGCTCGGCTATGTAGTCGACCACATTGCGCGGAATGTCAAGCCCATCCCGGTATATCTTGTTTTCCAGGATAGATTTGCGCATGTCAAAATCCGGCTTCTCGATTTCGGCCGAAAGCCCCCACTTAAAGCGGGTGAGCAGGCGTTGCTCCAGCCCCGCCATGACAATGGGCGAACGGTCCGACGTCAAGACCAGCTGCTTGCCCGACTGGTGCAGATGGTTGAATATGTGAAAGAAAGTATTCTGCGTACCCGTTTTCCCCGCAAATTCCTGAATGTCATCAACAATCAGCACATCAATGGTCTGATAGAAATTCAGAAAATCATTGGTCGTATTGTTGCGCACGGCATCGGTATACTGTATCTGGAACGTATTGGCCGAAACGTACAACACCCGCTTTTCAGGATGCAGCTGTTTGGTCATCACCCCGATGGCATTGGCCAGGTGCGTCTTGCCCACCCCCGACTGTCCGTACACGAACAACGGGTTGAATATCGTCTTGCCCGGCTCGTTGGCAATGCTGATACCCGCCGTGCGGGCCAACTTGTTGCCGGCACCTTCAATGAGGTTGCCGAACGTGTATGCCGCATTCAGCTGAGGATCAATGTCCGGCAGCCTGTTTTTGGTATACGGACTGACATACCCCGTCTTGGGATGAGGCTGGTCGGCCGAACTAGGCATCGGCATTTTCTTGTTGTTGCTCTTGTCCACCAGCACCCGATATTCAAGCCGGGTGCCCTCACCTATCACCCGATAGAGCGTTTTTCCCAGCAAATCAATGTATTTTTCCTCAATGTACTCCACGAAAAACGGGCTGGGCACCTGCAACACAAATATATTGTTTTCATATTTCAGCGGAACAATGGGAGCAAACCACGTGTCAAACGCGGTTTCCGGAATGTTATCTTTTATAACATCCAGACAGTTCTTCCACAATTGTTCATGATTCTTTGTCATATATCCCTTGAAAAATAGTATTCTTAAACGTTTACTGCATCAAAAAAGCGGCACGGCAACACATAAAAAAAGTGCCACTTAGCACACTACAAAATTCTGAAACTTTTCCGAACCATGCAAATATTATTTCGGACAGAAAAGAAACGCCATCTGCATTCTTTTTATAATCAACGGTTTGTAACATTTCATTAAAAACCAACAGATTAGCAGAAACAAACCGGTTGATATGCTTGATTTTAAACATTTTGACAATTTATTATCCTGAAAAGCAAACAGCCGGTGAAATAAGCGGAAAATCGGTTGGAAACAAGAACCTCCCCACAATCCGGAATGATTATCTTCCGTCATTTTATTTTAGAATAAATCTAAACAACAAAACCTGCAACTGAAACCGGAACTCGGCCTCCCATCTGCCCACATTCCCGCTTTGGGAAACCTCCACAGACAAGCAAACCGTTTCATGTATTTTGCCGCCTGCATTTCCCCATCCCAGCTGCACTGCAACACCATTCCATGCGGAAATATTCATTGACTTTTGCCGGAATATTCTATAGCCTCCGTGCGGAGGTCTTATGACCTCCCACGGAAGGTCATAAGACCTCGCATGGGAGGTTATATAACCTCCCATGTGAGGCTATAGAATATTCCCGCCAAAAACGGAAAACATACAGGCATACCGGCACGAATCCAACGGCAAGCAAAGAAAAAGCAACATCCGGGCAAACTTTTTCGGGGAAAGGATTGTTATTTATAAAAACCGGATAAATACATTGACTATGAACCGAACACACCACATCCCATTTGCCGCCTGCCGCCTTTCCGGCAGCAGGTTTCTTCTGCATCATTCCCCGCCGGCGCGTGCAGTACGGCCGCAGGGCGGGATGTCGCGGCTGGCGCAGTGAACCGTCAACAACCCGTCCTTACCCGCACTCCGGAGAATGCATCAAGAAGCTGGAGCGGAAAGTGTTTTCTGGCAGCGAGAAGCAGATAGCGGAAAGCGAGAAATAAGCTGCCGGGAACAACCCGAATGGCCTGCCCGCTATTCGCCCCCCCGTTCCCGATACACAGTCCGACTTGTCTCAGCACACCGACACTGCACAACTTGTCTTTAATACCCCATGATGTCTGACATGAAAAGATTCTTCCCAACATGTTTCCTGTGCCTCGCCGCATCCGGCCTGTCGGCACAGAACACCCTCGTGCTGACCGCCGGGCAGAACGCCTGCCGCCCCGGTCACACCATCGTAAAACGGCAGGTGGTGTACCAGGACCCCGGCATGAGCGGACGGGACCTGGTGTGGGACTTCCGACACCTGCAGTCCATCGACGAGGAATACACGCTGCGTTATTTCGCACCCGACACCACCGACCGGCTGTGCGGACTGGAACACCGCACACGCTATTACTACGCGTTGCGGGGCGACACCCTCTGGGCCACCGGTTTCGAGAACCCCACCACCCGCATGAGCTATGTAACGCCCGAACCCCGGCTGGCTTTCCCGTTCACCTATGGCGACACGCTGCGCGGCCCGTTCTGCGGTGTGGGGGAATACAGCCACCGCATGCCGCTGACCGCCAGGGGACACACCCGCACCGAAGCCGATGCCGAAGGAGAACTGCTGTTGCCCGACCTCACGGTGCCGAACGCCCTGCGCGTACACTCGCAACGCTGCTACACCCAGCCGGCTGCCGGCGACACCACACGCCGTGACAGCATGCTGATGCGGTTCGACACCTACTGCTGGTATGCACCGGAGGCACGCTACCCCGTGTTCGAAAGCGTGCGGACAAGCGTGCTACACGGCGGTACGGACACCACGGTGTTCGCCACCTCGTTCTACTATCCGCCCGATGAGCAACGGAGGCAACTGCAAAGGGACACGGAAACGGCCGAAGAAGAACGGTCGGAAGTTTCCCCTTCCGGGGAAGCGGAGGGGGCCGAAGTATTCACCGAGGCCGACCTGGTGCCCAACCCCGTGACGGACGTGCTGCGCATCAAATACCGCCTGACACGCGATGCCCACATCGGGTTCTCGGTACACAGCCAGCAGGGACTGTGCATGGCACGGACCGACGCCCGCCCCGAAACCGCCGGACGGCACGAGACACCGATAGACATGACCGCCTGCCCCACCGGCACCTACACGCTCTACGTGCTGGTCGATGACATGGTGCTGAGCTTGAACGTGGTGAAAATGTAATTTTAGTGTTAACTTTTATTCTTAATTGATTGCAATGAAAAGGAAACTTGTCTTGTTTTTATACATCCTATGTATCTGCATATTAAAAGCACAAGATGCTAATGACGTCTACTCTTTCCAAAGCCCGGAAGCTGCAGATTTGGGTTTCGTCAGCAACGTTCCTGTTGATTTATATGTGGGGCGGATCCAAACATCAATACCTCTTTTTAATGTGGACTATTGTGGATTTTCAGTACCTGTTTCTTTAAACTATAACTCTGATGGATTTACTCCTAATGTACAACATGGCTGGGTTGGACAAAACTGGACTTTGCAGACAGGAGGAGTCATTACTCGAGTTGTGAAAGGAGAACCAGACGAACTTCCTCAATACGGTTTGTTCTATTCTTATGAAGAATTTTTAGAACGGGATCCGGACTTTGCAGCCGCCGCACAAACCATAGGAAAAATAGATACAGAACCGGATGAATTCCATTTCTCTGTCAATGGTTTGTCCGGTGTCTTTTATCTAAATCCGGACAGGACGTTTACTGTCGTATCAAATCCAGGAATAAAAGTTGAAAGCAATGTTAATAACATGGGACAGATAGTCAGTACCGCAGGAACTTTTACCGATAAAACATTCCTGTATTTTACAATAACAGACACTGAAGGAAATCTGTATTATTTCGGCAATACAGGGCAGACAAATGAATGTGTCGAATTGTCTACGAACTTGTACATGTCCAAGCCGCAGGCTATAGCAACCACATGGCATTTGAATTATATCGCATTAAGAGACCGTAATCAAAGAATAAAATTTACCTATTCGAACGTGCTCACCGATTTAAGTACTTATACAACAGAAAAGCTAATTTTGGATCCAACAGTTGTGCTTCCTTATGATCCGATACATCCATGTAACTTCAACTATGAATCCCACATTACAGCATTGAATTATATAGAACATTTTTATTTAGATAAAATCCGGAGTGAATATCAGGGAGATAATGCCGGAGATTGGGAATTGAGTTTTCATACCTCCGCAATGTCTTTTTCCGGGCTTCCTGCTGCCAGGGCATATTCCCAACTGAAAATATCACCTCAATGGCAACGATTGGATTCAATTGTTTTAAAAAGTGGACAAGCGGGCAACACTATCAAATCCGTTAAATTTAACTATAAAGAAGAAGGAGGACATAAACGATTTTTCTTGGCTTCTGTCACAAAACTGGGTGAGGCTTCTTATGAATTTGACTACTACAACAATTACAAAGCGAGTGCAATTGGTTTTGACACAAAGGAAGTCGACCATTGGGGTTTTTATAATGGATATATAGAATGGGCGGAAACGGATTACAGCCGGATTCCTCAAAAAATTCCTGGGGAATATGCGAGTTTGGGATTTATTTATTATCCTAGCCGGGAAACCAATCCGGCAGTTTCCACCATTGGAATGTTAAGTAAAATCAAGTATCCTACAGGTGCTGAGACCGAATTTGTCTACGAGCCTAACACTTATTCCACTTTTGAAGTTTACAACACGGCACCATATCCTTCTACCCCCCTTTTGGTTTACCCCATGGATGTCAGTAAGCGATGGAGTGAATTCAAGTCAAAGACCATTTATGCCTATCCGGATTCTTGCAGATATTATGGACATGCCCCTTATATAATGAAATTCGACAATCCGGCTTACGTTATCTTGACAATAGTAGCACCGTATGCCTCTCAATGTAGCAAAAAAGTAACCAAACTTTTTGAAGCGGGCGAACATGATGTATTGGGATATATCATGGCAGAAGTTTTGGATAATGGCTGGCCGGGCAACACAATGTATAGTTGTACTTTCAAATATCAAGAAATGGAGTTGTCCAACATAGCCTATGCCGGTGGAGTCAGAATAAAAGAAATCAGACTGAAAAATGACGATGGCAACACAATAACAAAAGAATACAAGTATGTAGCTGATTATGTAAGGAATCCCGAAGATTCCAAGTCCAGTGGCATATTGGGTGCCTATCCTTATTACGGACATACGCATGTCGCTGAACTGACTCCTCCATACAGCTACGTTGTCAGCGTTCAAAAAAGTACAACCAGAAATGCCCAGGCACATACAAGAGGAAGGCAAATAGGTTACGCAGCCGTAACTGAAATCACGAAAGATGAAGAGGACAATATTTTAGGGTATGTAGAATACAAGTATACGAATTTTGACAATTGCCCAGACTATCCTCCCGTAGCAATAACAAAATGGGATATTTTTGACGACTTCAATGTTAAAACCAATCGGGATTTTACGAGAGGCAAACTATTGTCGGAAACTGTATATGACAAAAATAAAAACATACAAAAAATGACAACATATACTTACAAGGAACACATACACGAGCCTCGCTTGGAAGGTGTATACATGTTGTCTGTAAAAGAGGATTTGTTGCCTTGTTCTGATCGCATCAACTATTACAATGTCATGCAATATAATATTGAAAATTCATCGTATTTGCCAGCGAGCATGAACACTTATGAATATTATGGAGACAAAATCATTCATACGGCTACTGAATATACATACAATCAATACGATTTGCTTCAAGAAGAAACGTCCATCACCGGCGATACGACAAAGACGGTGTATACTTACCCTTTCG
>CASEAJ010000086.1 GCA_949285425.1 uncultured Porphyromonadaceae bacterium | reverse complement strand
GAAGAAATGGACACAGCCTATTCATAACTGGGGGTTGATTATGAACCAATTTATGCTTATTTTTGAAAACAGAATCCAGATATAAGAATAAACTTACAGCTGAATCCTGTTTCCATTTACACAAAATTTTGGACAGTGTCTCTGTATACAAAATGCTGTTATCATAACTATTCACAAAATTAAGGCTGTCTTTTCTATTTATAGAGAATCCTTCAGTTTCAACCGGTACGAATTTTTCGAATGATTTCGGATAACGTTCTACATATTTAAAATGACTGCCACGAAGTTGCATTACAATAAATTTACGTGACTCTTTCAAACTTAACACTCTATCAAACCAATTCAACAGTTCTTCATCATATCTTGTATCTTTAACACATGAATCAGACACATTAATATATTCATCAAAATCTTCTTTATAACGTGATAATATTCCTTTTGAAAAAAGATTTTGATTATCTATAAGACAAGTATAAAATCCCAATTCATTATATAGTGCACCTATGGTTTTTTCTTCTTTTTCAGGCCGACGGTCAACAGGGGTTGCACGTGTATAAATGAACGGCAAACTCATAGCCGTGGAATTTGAGGCACTACAACAATCAGAAAAACTAAGAAGATTTGGCGTCGCCGTAAGAAAAGGTGAAGTAGGCCTATCATAACCATTTATCTGCCAATTTTTATAACGTGATGACTCACCTACCACAAGTACATAAATAGCTGGAATATTTTCTGAAGTAGTTGCCTTAAAAGTAAAATCATCAGCAAGGCTTTTATAATGCATTTGTTCCAATACAGTTAATGATTTGCGTATGACAGATAGCGGATAAATTTTTTCATATTTCATCCGAAAACTATTCAAAGTCAATTCCATGTCATTGGACAAATTGATTCCCTTATTGTAATTGAACACAAAATTGTAACAGAAATTAAGTAAGGTGATTGCTCCAACAAAAGACAACAACAACCATCTGAAATGATTTGTCAGAAACACTTTGCATTTTACCGACAATGTTATATAAACAGCAACTGCAATAATTGACACAACAAGCCAAATCCATAACGATGAAAGCAATTCCTCAGCTTCACCGGCTCTTGTATTAAAGATTGCTACTAGTGAACTTTCATTTAGAGTGATATGGAATGTATGAATATGGTAAAACTCTACAAATGCCAATATTACACATGGAACAAAAAATAATAATCCTACCCGAAAGTTGAATACAGCTAAAAATAGAACATATACTGATGCTGCAAGAAGCAGAAATAGAATTTGTCCTAACCATCCCTTCTCAGCTATTTCAGGAGAATAGATGCAATAAAACACATTTGGTAGAAAAGCAAACAGACACAACACAAACGGAAGTAACCAAAATATAAAGGTTACTTTTTCAGAACCGTTTTTTCTGAAAAATTTCATATTACACATCAAAGCAGTAGCATATACCTTAACTCATCTCCAGCATTCGCTGTATCGGTTTTATGGCTTTTATACGTATATCTTCATCAACGGTTATTTCGGGCTGTTCATCGCGCAAGCACAAGTAAAGTTTTTCCAGTGTGTTCAAGCGCATGAAATTGCATTCATTGCAGGCACAAGTGTTGTCATCGGGCGGTACGGGAATGAAAGTCTTTTCAGGATTACGTTTCTGCATTTCATGCAAAATGCCCGATTCGGTGGCCACAAGAAATTCTTTCTTGTCCGATTCGGTAGCATAGTTGAGCAACGCCTGTGTGGACCCTACCACATCGGCCAGCATCAATACCTGTTTCTTGCATTCCGGATGAGCCAGTACCACAGCATTTGGATAGGTTTCCTTCAATTTCAGAAGCTTTTCAAGCGAGAATTGTTCGTGTACATGGCAAGCTCCATCCCAAAGCAACATGGAACGTCCGGTGACACTGTTTATATAGTTACCCAGGTTACGGTCGGGACCGAATACCAGTTTGGCATCTTTCGGAAACTGATCGACTATTTTTTTTGCATTGGTCGAAGTGACCACCACATCGGTCAAAGCCTTGACGGCTGCCGTTGTATTCACATAGGAAATGACTGTGTGATCGGGGTGCGACTTGACAAACTGTTCGAACGCATCGGCCGGACAACTGTCGGCCAACGAGCATCCTGCCGCCATGTCGGGCACCAGCACCTTGCGGTCGGGACAAAGTATTTTGGCCGTTTCACCCATGAAATGTACTCCACACATCACTATGATGTCGGCATTGGTCTTGGCCGCCCATTGTGCCAAAGCCAGACTGTCACCAACATAATCGGCTATATCCTGTATATCGCCTGTCTGGTAATAGTGAGCCATGATGACTGCATTCTTTTCTTCACGCAACCGCTTTATTTCGGCAATCAGTTTTTCTTTTTCCATAAATCCACGAGTTTTTAGACAATCAAAATCATAATATCTTTTTTTTCTTTTTTTAAAAACCTTCTGTTAGTTATAATGGCCTGTTGATAAGGTTGATAAAAAAAGAGCAAAAAACTTGTTTTTTACGTTATTAAGATTCGGTTTGCCGGTATCAACATGTACAGGTTTATGTAAAAACCTGGATAGTGCCTATTTATAGACTTTATTAACATGCTGTTGATAAGTGCAAAGTTAGAAAGTTTTTCTGTCTTACTCTATTGAAAACGTGAAAAAAGGGGTTAAAAAGTATTTGTGAAAAAAGCACATGTTTGTTTTGTTGTATAAAAGAGTTGTATATAAGGTTTCGTCTTTGAGTTTTACAAATTTATTTTCAATATTTCTTTCAGATACTTATCAACAGTTTTCAACAAAGTATGAACGGGTATAAACCTCAATAGATTGTTGGACTGTTTTTAGCCCAAATCTAATGATGGATAGATGTTTAAAACAGGTGGAAAAAGGAAATGTAATTTTATGCGTATAAAAAATAGGCCGGTTAAACTAATTGACCAGCCTGCATGATATCTTGATGTGGAAAATTATCAATACATGATTCTCAAGATAAATAATTTGAGTCTGTTGGGTACTATCCGTAAAACAAAACATATCAGTTTGTAAAGCAGTCCGGGTACAACAACCGGTTTCATGTGTCGGCGCATGATTTGCCGGACCATTTTTCGGGCGACGAACGAGGCGGACATGCCGTTTTGTTCATCTTTTTCCATTTTTGAAACGGATTTTTTCAGGCGTCGGGCATAGGGCGATTCGGCCGATTGCGACTTTTCGGTAAAGCGTCGTGCCGAAGTGAATCCTGTTTTTGTGTCGCCCGGCAGCACGTTGCAGCATTGTATGCCGAAGGGTTTCACTTCCATGGCAAGTGCTTGTAGAAAGATGTATATGGCCGATTTTCCGGCCGAATAGAAAGCCTGGTAGGGGATAGGTACCAGCGATGCAATGGATGAGGTGACCATGATTTTGCCGTATCCTTGCTTGCGGAATACAGGCAGGCAAGCCTGAACAGTCTTGACCGTTCCGAAAAAGTTGGTTTCCATCTGGTACCGTAGTTCTTCTTCGGAAGTATCTTCTACAGCTCCGGCTACTCCGTTGCCTGCATTGCATATCACAGCATCAAGCTTTTGCTTTTCCTGTATGATTCGTGTCAGTACGGCTTGCAGGTCTTCGGTTTTGTTTATATCCATTTTCACAGGAATGATTTCTCCTTTGCTACCATGATCCGATTTCAAAGGTTCTCCTCCTCTTCGCGAGCCTGCATATACACATACTCCTTTTTCCATGAGTTGGCGTGCCACTTCCAGTCCGATGCCCGAACTGGCTCCGGTAACCAGTACCACTTGTGTCTGTGTATTCATATTTTGTTATTTGAATATGGATTCAGGTACTTCTCCGGTCCAGCATAAGGGAGATTTTTGTCCGAACAGGCGAAGTATCGTTGAAGCTGTATTGACCGTGTTATTGGGTTCCTGCATGTTGGCTTCTTCCTTTATGTCCGGACCTGCAATGCCCCACGGCACAATCATTTCATGTTCGCTCACTCCTCCATGCCCGTGATTAATGCCTCCGTGGTCTGTCAGAAACAGGAAATAGGTGTCATCAAACAGTTTTTCCTTTTTCATATTTTCCAACAGTTTACCTATTTCCTTGTCCGCTTCTTCAATGGAAGCTATGTATTCGGGAGACATCCATCCATATTCATGTCCGGCATGGTCTGTATGTACAGTGTAAAGGAATACCAAAGTAGGATGATTCCTGTTTTCTTTTATGAATGAAAAGGCTTTTTCAAAATTTGGAATGTAAGCGTTGTTTTGCAGAAAGCTTGTTTCATCCAGATATTTTACATTGTACGGATAAATCAAGTTAGGCCAGTTATAATAAAATGCTGTTTTTATGTCGGGAACAGTTTCTTTCAATACTTTGAACACGGATGGATAATAGCCTTCATTGTCCGTTTCCACAGCCGGTAGTTTAATGTTGTTCATGGTCCACTTATTGTCGACCACTCCATGCAGTTCGGGTCCGCTTCCGGTCAGATGACTGGTCCAGTTGGGCAAGGTAACCGACGGCATGACCACCCTTGTTTTCAATGAAAGAGTCCCTTTGGAAAGAAGCTGGTCCAGATGAGGAGTCCGGGCCTTGAGGAATCCTTCTACACAAATGCCATCCAAAGAGAGGAGTACCACTCTTTGTTTTCCTGTTTTTTTGTTCTTTCTGACAGTTGGTGAAACTGCCATAGCACTTTGCCACGGCAGTGAAGCCATTCCCAATGCACAGATACCCAATGCACCTTGTTTCAAGAATTTTCTTCTGGAGTTTTTCATTTGTTTAGTGTGAATGAGTAATTACGCCACCGTTCTATCAGTTCCTGCATGTCGGCAGGCAGTTCGCTGGTGAACATCATTTGTTCGCCGGTGCGTGGATGTACAAATCCGAGGCTTTTTGCATGCAATGCCTGACGTGGACAAGCAGCGAAACAGTTTTTTACAAACAGTTTGTAACGAATGGAATTGACCCCTTTCAATATGAGGTTTCCTCCATAACGTTCGTCGTTGAACAGCGTGTGTCCTATGTGTTTCATGTGTACACGTATCTGGTGTGTCCGCCCTGTTTCAAGGCGGCATTCTACCAAAGTGACATAGGTGAGCCGTTCAAGTACCTTATAGTGTGTCACAGCGTGTTTGGCTACCGGGTTTTCTCCTTCGGGAAACACAATGAAGTGCATGCGGTCGTTCGGGTCGCGGCCAAGGTCACCTCTGATGGTTCCTTCATCTTCTTTTACAATACCCCACACCACGGCCTGATAGCGGCGGTAGGTGGTTTTGTTGAAGAATTGCAGTCCGAGATGTGTTTTGGCTTCGGGTGTTTTGGCTATAAGCAGCAAGCCCGAAGTGTCTTTGTCTATGCGGTGCACCAGTCCCACCCGGCTGTCGTTGGCATCGAAGTCGGGGTTGTCTTTCAAGTGCCAGGCAATGGCATTGAGCAGGGTGCCATCATAGTTGCCGAATCC
The DNA here is from genome assembly GCA_949285425.1 of uncultured Porphyromonadaceae bacterium. Classification (GTDB taxonomy): domain Bacteria; phylum Bacteroidota; class Bacteroidia; order Bacteroidales; family Paludibacteraceae; genus QVMH01. The sequence goes on along the minus strand of CASEAJ010000086.1, from coordinate 15,704 downwards.
TGGGTGTACCACCAGTCCCGGTTGCTTGTTTACGACAATGATATCGTCATCTTCATATACGATGTTGATGGGAATATCTTGGGGCACAATGACGTAGTCTTGTTGCGGATATCCCAGCATGATGGAAATCTGGTCCATCGGCTTCACCTTGTAGCTTGATTTGACAGGCATGCCGTTGACCACGATGCAACCTGAGTCGGCCGCATCCTGAATGCGGTTACGCGAAATGTTGGGCATGACATTGACCAGATATTTGTCAATACGCAGCAATCCTTGTCCCTTGTCTACTTCGAAACGGAAATGTTCGTATTGTCTCCGGTCATCTTCTATCAGCTCTTCATCCGGTCCGATAAAGTTTTCTATCAATTCTTCATCTACAGTCGACATCTAAAAAAATTCTTCGTCTTGGTTGTTTATATAAGTTCCTTGATGTTCGTTTTGCTTCAGTAGCAGAGTGTCTGTGGTGAACCACAGGTTCACTGTTGTGCCGCTCGACACAATGTTTCCTTCCATGGGTTCTTGTCGGTATACGAAATAATCTTCGTTTGCTCCTGTTTTTTCATCGTAGTGCATGGCTCCGGGAATGAGTGAGGAAGCCACTATTTCCATGCGTGCGTCTTCCATCATCAGTCCTTTCAGTTTTGGGACAATGATTTTTTCTGTTCCTCTGCCTTGTCCTACTACAAGTGTTACCGATTCCCCTTCGGGTATTTTTGTGCCGGCCGGGATGCTTTCTCCCCTGTATTTTACATCAATGACCAGGTCTTTATATTCGGATGGTACATATTCTATACTGTCCACGTTCAGTCCGCCTGCTTTCAACATGGAACTTGCCTGGCGCGATGAGAAGTCGTTCACTGCCGGCAAGGCTATTTGTCTTACTTCTCGTGAATTGATAATCAGATAGACCGGGCGGTTATGTTTGATGGTTGCGTTGGGTTGTGGAATTTGTTCGACAATGGTTCCCAGTTTTTTGTCGCGCATGAAAACCGAGTCAATGACTTTGGGGTACAGTCCCTGGGCCGCAAGCAGTATTTCGGCCTCTTCCATGTAGGCACCCCGCAGGTCGGGCACTTTTTCAGCCACTCCGTGTTCCGTATATTTGTCTATGGCTCTGAAAGTAATCCATATAAGAATGGTTACCAAAACGATGGCGGCAAGTATATTTTTGATAATAAACAGTATGATGCTTTTTTTCTGGAAATTTTTCATGCTGTTGAATTGACAACGTTATTAATGAAAATAGTATAGCTAACAATGCACAACAGGCCTCTCACCCGTAATCAACGCAAAAATAGTTATTTTATTTTGTTAGGCTAACCCTTCAAAAACAAAAAAAGTAAAAACCTTATGCGAAGGTTTTTACTTTTTTCTATGCTGTTGTGCAAATCGGCCGGTTATGCTTTGTGACGTCCTTCATCGGAAATTGTCAATTTAGCTCTGCCCTTCGCGCGACGAGCGGCCAATACTCTGCGGCCGTTGGCGGTAGCCATTCTTTCACGGAAACCGTGTTTATTTCTTCTTTTTCTTTGGGAAGGTTGAAATGTTCTTTTCATTGCTCTTCGTATTTACTTGATAATTATTTTATTCGTTTCTCGTAAGGGAGTGCAAAAATAGGTCTTTTTTTTGAAATTGCAAACTGTTCGTGAGTTTTTCTTTGTAAAACAGAGGAAAAAGCGATTTTATGAAACCAAACCGAAGTGCAGGACAAGAGGTGTTGCAAGGGAAAAATGTATATCCTCGCGCATTAATTGAACGATTGAAGAATCTTTTCATCATCGGCAGTAAATACATGTCCCAGCAAACCTACGGATACGGTTCGGGTTTCTCCGTCATAGGTTATGGTCCCTATACTGCACACAAAATAATTTTCCACATTGAGCATGTTGTCTATGACAAGTCCGCCGATACCGGTTCCGAACATGGTGCCCAACATGGCCCAGCCGGCATCCTCTTCAGTGTTTACATTTTTGGACAATTCAGTTGTCAGGACCTTGTTAAGCAGATTTTTCAAGGCTTCGGAATGGGCCGTCCGGTCGGGGCATGTCACCACACAGATACCGCCGAGGAGAATGACAACCAACAATGTGTATAATGCTGTTTTCATGAACTGTATGTTTTTGTTTCCGGAATATATCGATGCAGGCCTGTATGATTTCGGCCAGCCGGCAAGCAAGAATGTTGCACCGAACTCATGTGCAATATTCGTAAAAAAAGCCGGAACTTGCAAGCTGATGGCATGCCGTTTCACACCATCGATGCCGGGTGTGTGTGCCGACCATGATTCCCTGTTTCAGCAGAAGTTCATACCGGACCATGCCGACTTTCATGTCGCTTTGTGGTTTTTCTTCTCTTGAACTTACTTTATTATATAAAAATAGATTAAAGAAATTTTTCCACAATTCGATTATTCGTATCTTTGCACGCCGATTGGAAAAATAGGATTGTTGAACTATAAAATAAAAAAGATTATGTCAAAAGTAACAGTTGTAGGCGCCGGAAACGTAGGCGCTACGTGTGCAAACGTACTTGCATTCAAGGAAGTAGCCGATGAAGTGGTTATGCTCGATGTGAAAGAAGGCGTGTCGGAAGGCAAGGCACTGGATATGTTCCAGACAGCCGGTTTGCTGGGCTTCGACTCGAAACTGGTAGGTTGCACCAACGATTATGCACAGACCGCCAACTCGGATGTAGTGGTGATTACTTCAGGCATTCCCCGCAAACCGGGCATGACTCGTGAAGAACTTATCGGCGTAAATGCCGGCATTGTGAAGAGTGTGGCTGAAAACATTTTGAAATACTCTCCCAACTCCATCCTGCTCATCGTAAGTAACCCGATGGACACCATGACTTACCTGGCATTGAAGGCTACGGGACTTCCGAAGAACCGTGTGTTCGGTATGGGTGGTGCACTCGACAGCTCACGTTTCAAATGTTATCTGAGCAAGGCTTTGAACGCCAACACGAACGAACTGGAAGGACTTGTTATCGGTGGACACGGTGACACAACCATGATTCCGTTGACCCGTTTCGCTACTTACAAAGGACGTCCGGTAACTGACTTGCTCGACAAGGAAACTTTGGACAAAGTGGTGGCCGACACCATGGTGGGAGGTGCTACTTTGACCGGACTGCTTGGCACATCGGCCTGGTACGCTCCGGGAGCAGCAGCAGCTTATGTGGTAGAATCGATTATCCACGACCAGAAGAAAATCATTCCTTCATGTACGTTGCTTGAAGGTGAATACGGACAGAGCGACATCTGTATCGGTGTTCCGGCCGTAATCGGCAAAAACGGGGTAGAAGCAATTGTTGACTACAAACTGAACGACGACGAAAAAGCACTCTTTGCCAAGAGCGCCGAAGCCGTTCGCAAGACAAACAGTGTGTTGAACGGACTCAACGTGCTGTAATCAATAGGTAAATCTATAAATGTAGCGGCCGGACTTTCTTGTTGGGAAGTCCGGCCGTTTTTGTTTTTGTTGAAAATAATATTACCTTTGTACTCATTACAGAACGAACAACTTGATATGGAACACAGCATTTCGAACGCATACCAATGTCTGCTGAATTACGGCATCAAGCCTTCGGTGCAACGTACGGCTGTCATGGATTATCTGATGAACCACATGACCCATCCCACAGTGGACGATATTTACATGGCACTCAACCCCTCCATGCCGACTCTTTCGAAAACGACCGTTTACAACACCCTGAACCTGTTTGTGGAAAAGGGTGCGGTGCGCATGCTCACCATCGACGAACGCAATGCACGCTATGATGCCGATGTGTCGTTTCACGCACATGTGCGCTGCAGGGTGTGCGGACGAGTGTACGACCTTCACGAAGTGAAGCCCGAGTTGTTTGACTTGCCCCATGCGGAGGGTTTTGACCTGGAAGCGGCCGAAATATCATACACGGGTGTGTGTCCCTGCTGCAAGCAAAACGCATAGACTGACCCGGGCACGAGGCTTGTGCTGAAACAGCATGCCATCGGGCCGGTCCGGATAAAGAAAGAGAGAGAATGAAATCATAAACAGTTTCATTCTCTCTCTTTCTTTTTATGGTTATTTTCCCCATTGTTTTTCAAATTTGACATAGCGCTCGTGTAAGTCAATGGTCAATTCGTTTTTTAAAAAAGTGTTGGAGGAGTTCATTTCATCTTCTACTGTACTGTATTTTCCGCAAATAAACTCGTCTACCAGTCCTGTGTCATACAAAGCCTTTATTTCCGGTAACAGTTCTACCGCTTTTATGTCGATCAGCTGGTTGGTAATCATACCTGCAAGCGAAGCATCGCAGCGGGTGGCGGTTTCGGTCAGGTTTTGTGTATACGCTGTCAGCAAGGTGCGGAACCATTCGATTGCTTCATCGCGGCGTTCCGGCTGCATGACAGCCACTTGGGCCACGGCTTCCGACACCTCTATCTTTGCCCAGGTATAAAGTCCTTCCTCCATCATGTAGTCCAACAAGGTGGGGAGGTGTTTCTGTCCCAGTCGGTATATGGTGGCTGCATAGAAGTCGTGTATAGCATCGCCGCAATGGAAGTCGTAATAGGTTTCGTTCTGGCGCAGGGTTTCGAGCACCACTTCCAGGCTGTGTTCATCGCCCACTTCGGGCAGCAGGAACAGGCAGTGGAGCAGGGGAGAGTCGTAATCTTCATCCCATCGGTTTTCTTCGATGGAGTCGCAGGTACGTCCGGTTTCCCACAGCAGTATCTGTTCCAGGTCGTGCCGCAGCGAGTCGTGTGGCAATGCCAAAATCTTGTCCAACATCTCATCGGGCATCCGAATGGTGTATTTTTTGTCGTACAGCACCTGCATGAGCCATTCGTTTTCAAGATGGCATTCGGTAGGATAGGCGGGATGTACATAGGTGTATTCCGTGTGTGGAAGCAAGTTGCTTTTTTTCAGTTTATTTGACAGACTTTCCAACGCTTCCATGAATTCTTCCCGGTCTGTCTTTTCCAGCCATGTGTTTTCCCTGTTTTCATCATCGTCGTCATACTCATACTCATCGTCGTCATACTCATCATCATCTGTTTTTAGCGTAAACGTAAAGTTTCCTTCACCCAGATTCTTTTCAAGTAAGGGTCGGTAGCGGTTGAGCATGAGTGTGTTGTCGGCTACCAGCATGTGCTTTCCGTTGTGTCCGAATTCGTATTCGATAAGCGGTACGTTTTCATCATCCTCTTCCAGCAGGTATTGGGTCAGGGCAAATGATTTGTGGGGTTGTATACCCGCTTCTTCGGCAAAGGCGATGGCTCCGTAGATGATGTTGTGGGCTTCTTCGTAACTGATTTTTTCAAATGACTGGTAGTTGTTCATCTGTTCCAACCATTGGTTGAAATAGGTTTCCGTGTCGCTGAACCTGTAATAGCTGTTCTTCAGTCCCAGACAAAAGATGTCAACCAAGTACGAACCGTAGGTGTAGTTGCCCGATGCATGTTGGCGCACTACCATGATGTTGGCCAGTCCGAATGACTGCCAGTCACTGTTTATGTAGCAGACCACAATGGGAAGTTTGCGGGCCTTTGTGCGGATGTATTGTTCGGGACTGAACGGTTGGGTTGTCGGTTTGTTTTTCTTTTTTGCCACAATGAATGTATTTTTATTGTTATTATTTTTTTATTTCGTGTGCCTTGACTCCTTCAAACGTGATTTTGACCGGCTTGATGAAGCCTTTTTCATCGAAAGTCATACGGTCTATGCACGTCACGCGGTGGTCGCGTGCGTTGTCGCCCAAGGGCCGCCGGTGATACACCATGTAGTAATCGTCGGAACCGGGCACATGTATGACCGAGTGGTGTCCGGCCGAAGTGGCCACTTCGGGGTCCTGTTCAAGTATTTTTCCTATGCGTTGGAACGGGCCCAGGGGCGAGTCGGCTATGGCATAGGCCACACAGTAGTCAGGCCCTCCCCAGCTGCCTTCGCTCCACATGAAGTAATAGCGTCCGTTCCGTTTGAGCATGAACGGTCCTTCCACATAGTTTTCGGGCGTCACCTCCTTGTATGTGGTGCCATCGTCGAAGGGCAGGAGTGAGGTGAAATCGTCGTTGAGCCGTACCACGTTGCAGTGTCCCCATCCGCCGTAATACATGTAGAAGGTGCCGTCGTCATCGCGGAATACGAATTGGTCTATCGGCTGTGCTCCGTTGATGACTTCGCCTATAAGCGGTCTGCCAAGCAAGTCCTTGTAGGGACCTTCGGGCCGGTCGGCCCGGGCCACGCCAATGCCTCCCACTTCGCCGGGATGCACGTCGTTGGCACCGAAAAACAGGTAGTAATGTCCGTCCTTACGGATGACAGATGGAGCCCACATGGCCCGTTTGGCCCACCGCACTTCGGCCGTGTCGAGTATGGAGGCGTGTTTGGTCCATGTGACCAGGTCTTTCGATGAAAAACAGTCGAAGAACACCTGATTCTCGTACACATCGCTCCAGGTGGGGAAAATCCAGTAAGTGTCGTCATAGACAATGGCTTCGGGGTCGGCATACCATCCGTCGAGTATCGGGTTGCCGCTTGTAGCCTGTGTCGTAGGCTTGCCGGTGCACGAGGCCAGCAGTGTTGCGGCCAGGCACAGTGAGCAGAGTGTTGTTGTTTTCATATTGTTTATCGTGGGTTTGAACGTTTGTGTCATGTTGTTTTTTTCAGAAGCTGTTTCAAGCAGTTTCCAAATCTTCATCCGGCGTGTAGTAGATCATTCTTTTGGTCATGCCTCCATCAATCACTATGTGTGCTCCGTTGATGAAGTCGTTTTCGGGTGCCGCCAGGAACAGCACCATTCTGCCGATGTCTTCGGGTTTGCCTACCCGGCCCGAAGGATGCTGTTTGTGGTCTTGCACCGAAAGGCTGTCGTAGTCCGAGCACTGTATCCATCCGGGACTGATGGCATTGACGGTGATTGCTGTGCCCGACAAAGACACGCACAGCGAGTTGGTGAGCGATACCAGTCCGCCCTTTGACGCTCCGTAGGCTTCCCATCCGGCTTCATTCTGGTGCCAGCGTGTAGAGGCAATGTTGATGATTCTGCCGTATGCCATGTTTCTGTTGGCAGCCAGGAACTGTTTGCAACACATGAAACTGCCGTTCAGGTTCGTGTCGATGACCTTGCGGAATTCGTCCGGACTGATGTCGGACAGGTTTTTGCAGAATGTGCTTATGGCTCCGTTGTTTACCAGTACGTGTACGCCGCCAAACTGCTGCACGGCATAGTCAAACAACGCGCAAATGTCGCTGTATGTACACAAGTCGGCTTTCCTGAAGTGTATGTCACGGTGTTCAAAGCGGGCATCCTTCACGTCTGTTGCAATGACCGTATAGCCGTTGTCGGCAAACATGCCTGCTATGACCCTGCCAATGCCGCCTGCCGCACCGGTTACAACTGCTATCTGTTTTTCTCCGTTCATAAACATGCAAAATGGGTTGATGGTTTCCAAAATGGGTTGTAAATGTAAGCAAAGCTTTTGATAAAATGCTCATGCCGGATAGGAATGAGCCGTATTTTCTCGAAAATGTTCTTCCGTGCACTTATTTTCGCGAACAGGAAGAGTCGGTAGTTAGTTAATAGTTAGTAGCTAGTAGCTAAGAGTGACAAGTGACAAGCTAACAGTTAGTAGCTAAGAGTAATTACTTGTCACTCATCACTCATCACTTGTCACTCGTCACTCCTTGGACAAGGTGGAAAGTTGAAATACGGAATATAGTGAACTATTTATTACCTTTGCGGTGACAAAAGAAATATACACCATCAGTATGAGAAAAAAATCATTTCTTGCAGCCGTTTTCGTTTGCTTGTGCAGTTGGCTGATTCCGCTTTTGGGGCAGGAAAACGCAGAACCTAAAAAGAAAATCAAGACCGGTTTCGGTTGGGGAGCCTTGCCGGCTGTGTCGTTCGATTCGGACCTGGGTTTCCAGTACGGAGCCATAGTCAACCTCTATCACTACGGCGACGGAAGCCGCTATCCGCGTTACAATCATTCGCTTTACATGGAGTATTCGCGCTATACGAAGGGCAGCAGCATCACCCGTGTGATGTACGATTCGGACCGCCTCATACCCAAGGTGCGCACTACGGTCGACGTGGCCTATCTGGGCGACCGGGCCATGGACTTTTACGGCTTCAACGGCTACCAGAGCGTGTACAACCGCGACTATCTGGACACCGATGACCGACATTTCTTCTACAAGAACGACCGCAACATGTTCCGTGCCAAGGCCGACTTTCAGGGCAATTTCGGCCGGTCGAAATTCGGCTGGGTGGTGGGCTATACGTTCTACAACTTCGAAATGGGCAGTGTGGATTACGGCCGGCTCGACATAGACCCCTCCACGCAGAAGCCCACCCTCTACGAGCTGTATCAGCAATGGGGCTTCATTGAAGAGAAAGAGGCGAAGGGCGGCAACATCAGTTACCTGAAGGCGGGCGTGAAATACGATTCGCGCGATCAGCTGGCCTGTCCCATGCGCGGCGTGTGGACCGAGGCGGTGGTGCAGTCGGCTCCCCGGTTCATGAACCGTGACTATCCGCACACCAAGTTCGCCCTCATTCACCGGCAGTATTTCACCCTGATACCCGACAACATGTCGCTGGCCTACCGCCTCGACTACCAGACCACCATCGGACGCAGCCATGTGCCCTACTACGCACAGCCGCTGGTCATCACCAGCTTTCTCACGGCGGCCTATTCGCAGGGCATGGGCGGAAAGACCTCGGTACGCGGCATTCTGCGCAACCGTGTGGTGGGCGACGCCATAGCTTTCGGCAATTTCGAGTGGCGTTGGAAGTTCGTGCGTTTCGACTTGTGGAAACAGCATTTCTACATAGGCGTAAACGCGTTTTTCGACACCGGTGTGGTAATCAGGCCCATAACGCTTGATTTTGAAAACTCGCCGATTACCGACGAGGAAAAGGCCCTCTATTTCAACGAATATGAAAAGTGGAAATTCCACTGCACGGCCGGTGCCGGACTCAAGATAGGCTGGAACGAGAACTTTGTCATTGCAGCCGACTTCGGCAAGGCCTTCAACCCTCAGGATGGCAACACCGGCTTCTATATCGGACTGAACTATATGTTCTGATTTCAATCGCATGGCCCGCTATGCTCTTGCAATGAAAACAAAATCCGTTCGCCAAAAAAGCAAAAATCACCGGTAAAGCAATTCATAGAACCCACCTGTAGTTTGCGGAAAAATCTTCTATAGAAAGTTGGGTAAAATACTATAGAAGATGGAGCAACATACTATAGAAGATGGGACAACTTTCTATAGTATCTTTTGACAGCCTTCTGCAAGGCTTGTGGCAGGCTTGAGCGGACATAATGGCAGTTGTTTTGAGAGAGTGATGAGTTGACAAGTGAGGAGCGACAAATGAGAAGCGGGTAGCGAGTAGCGGGTAGTGTAGCCAGTCCAGGGCCTGAGGGCTTCAGGCCTTGGGGGTCACTCGTCAACTGTCACTTGTCACTCTTAATTCCCCACTTTCCACACCGTAGCAAGCACACTTGCGTATTCGGTACCGAATGCCTATTTTTGCTCCATTCAGAGAGTTGCTTCCATGAAGTTACGCCATCTTTACACTGCATGTCTGTTGCTGTTGCTGTTGTTGTCCGGTTGTTCCGGACACGGGCCGTGCCCGGCCGACCGTGCCCTGTACACGGCCGACAGCCTCGATGCGCGGCACATGCCCATAGCTCCGGACACCCTGCTCAATGCCGCCATAGCCCATTATGAAAGCCGGTGCTTCGTGCCCCGTGACAAGCTGGCCCGTGCGTGCTACTATCGCGGACGCATCAACCGTGCTTCACAGAACTATCCGCAGGCCATGGCCGACTTTGCACAAGCCCGCCGTCATTTCACCCGCCGCACGCCTCCCACCCTGCAAGGACGCACCGCTGCCAACATAGCCTTTCTGTGTACTTCGGCCGGCAGCGACTCGCTCGCCCTGTTCTATTACAACGAAGCCCTGGAGCATTTCAGGTCGGCCAAAGACACTTCGCGCATGGCCTATACGCTGCTGGACATTGGCGGTGTGAAGTTGAGGACCGGAAAAGCGGAGGAAAGCCTGAATTATTACCGGCAGACTGTGCCTTTTGCAAAGGATTCCATGTTGTACGGAAATGTGCTGCAATGTATAGGGAAAGCCTATTACGAACTGAACGAACCGGACTCTGCTTTGCATTACATGATGCGTTCAGTACCTTACCCTTACAAAAATAACGTTATGGGTGTTCGCTATTTGTATATAGCTTATTGTCATTTTGATGCACAGCAGCTGGATTCCGCTGCCGTTTATGCTCAAAAGGCGATAGATGCAACCACTGACCCGAATATACATAACAGTGCATATTACATGTTAATGGATTGGGCCAAACGGAAAAACGATTTGGACGTTTACGACTTGTACAGCCATAAGCGGGCAGATGCCATGCAGTTGATTACGGACAGACACAAAATTCTTACTGAAGCAGTCAGTACCATACCGTTGGAAATATCCAAAAGAGAAACAATCCACTTGAAAAAACGTCAATACCTATTGTTGCTGGTTTTTGTATGCTGTATGGCCATCGCATGTCTGTTGTGGTGTAGGGCAAGAAAAGAGTCACGGCTTGACCGGATAAGGTTTGAAAAAGAAAAAGAACGCCAGCGGCAGGAACATGAGTTACAGTTGTGGAGAGAACAACAGCAGAACATCCGCCGACAGAAAGAGTGGCAGCAGAACCGGCAAGCTGAGGAACAACGGGAAAAACAGGAAAGGCTGATGTTTTTCAGCAATCAGGTGGATGTCCGCAACCCTCAGTTGTGGAAAAACTGGGAGCAGCTGGAGAAAGAAGCGAACATATATCTGAACGGTTTTTTCCGGCACTTGGAGGAGGCATACCCCAAGATAAACGAACAGGACAAACGTCTCTGTCTGCTCATTCTTCTGGGCAATTACTCGTATGAAGAGATAAGCGAACGGATAAACAGGGCACCGGGCAGCATAGGAAAACTTAAAAACCGCCTGGCCGATAAAATAGGCTGTTCGTCCAGAGAAATGGGACAATATCTGCTTCGGTTTGTAGGGTGAAAATGAAATTGTCAAGTTGTTAAAATGTATTTTGTGTTGTCATTCAGTGTATTATCTGTTTTTTGACCATTGAAATTGTCCACTTGTTTTTTTCATTAAATGCACTTTCCTGTTATAAATTTGCACCCGTAAAAGGTTGCAACCCTACGTAAAACCCAATTATTAATTCCCTAAAGAATTGTTACATGAAAAAAATTTTATTTTGCATTACGCTGTGTTTGGCATGCATGCATATGTGGAGTTCCGGTATAGTAATTCCTTTAACGGACCTTTATTCGATCATGCCTTTGGATGATAAAGAATCCGGTAGCATTATTTGTAGACGATACTGATGGTAACGGCATTGCTGCTACCATTGATGGACGTGACCTCACCGTAAAAGTACCCGTAGAAAAAGGGCCTGCCCAAATTGTGGTAACTCGCACCGATACCGGCATAACCGAGGCCGTGCGCGACATGATGGGTAGCGAAGAACGCATCACCATCAACGCCCCGGGCCGTTACTTGCTGGAAGTGTACACCGACACGGAAGCCGTGGGAGGGGTGTTTGAAGTGAAGTAAAACGTATAGGCACTGTCCGGCAGCAACTCATGTTTGCCTGCCGGATGGTGTTGTCTTATTTTTTTTTGAACCAACATTAAAGTCATAGCAATGAGAACAAAAATACTTCTTTCTTTTTTCTGTTTCAGTATCGTGAACCTTGTGGCACAGTCATGGACTCCGGGCAGTGGTCTGCTCTACACCAATCCAAACACTACCAAAGTGGGTATCGGCATCACCTCACCTGCCGAATTGTTGCACATTAACGGCGGTGCGTTGAAAATAGGCAACACATCCTCCGCTACCGACCGTAGCAAGAACCTGTTGAAATTCGGTGATGGCACGTATGTGCAACTCGGCGAATGGGAGGTCGATGATGTGCTTTCCTTCAAGGCCAAACGCTACAGCTTCACCAACGGCAATGTAGGTATAGGTACGAACAACGCCATCTATAAGTTGCAGGTGTCCGGGACAACCGGGACCGACAAACTGCTGGTGGACAAACCCAACACGGTGACCGACTGGAACAATTTGTGGCAAAGCGGATTTTATGATGGAAGTCATGCGGCTAATTCACCGGGAGATGGTGATTGGTATTGGGGGGTACACATGGGGCATCGCAGCAACAACAGCAATTACCGATATGGCGGACAGATTGCGATAGCTTTCAATGAGCCGAGAATGTATTTCAGAAATATGGATCAATCGGGCGAGGGGGATTGGTACGAAGTGATGACCAAAACAGGAAAAGGCACAATGTTTTTGGATACCGAAGACGCCATTGGCGGATGGCATTACAGTTATTTTCAGTGGCCAGGTCATAGTCTTGTCATGGGAAGTCGGGTTGGAGACTACACTCATAATTCTGTTGACTTGAAACCTGGAGGCGTAACACAAGAACCTTTGCAATCACAATTGCGTATGTATACGGCTACAGGTGAGAACCAACACAGGCTGGACATTCAACTAAATTCCATGGGTAATTGTTTCTTTAACATGCCCGGTAATGTGGGCATTGGTACAAGCAACCCCGGTGTAAAACTCGATGTCATAGGCACCATCCGTACCCATGAGGTAAAGGTTTGTCTGAACCAGGGCTGCGACTACGTGTTTGCGCCCGACTATAACCTTATGCCGCTCGAAGAACTCGATGCGTTTGTCACCACCCACCGCCACCTGCCCGAAGTGGCTCCCGCCGCCGAAATGGAGCAGAACGGCATCAGCCTGAGCGAAATGAACGCCTTGCTGCTGAAAAAGGTGGAGGAACTGACGCTGCATGTGATAGAGTTGAACAAACGGATAGAAACATTGGAAAACGAATAAAAAAGGAGGTCATTATGAAGACGAAAAACATTGTATTGTTGGGCACATTGATTGTGTTAAGCATCACCGCTTGCAAAGACGAACCCACCCCAAAGCCTTACGTACCGTCACCCGGCTATCATGCGGCTGTCATTAAATTCGACAAACCCGAATACAAGGAACACATTATGGTGTATGCCGATGGTTTTTCTGAAGGAACAACCCGCTTGTGCGCCGAACGGTTCGCCCTTCCCGATTCGGTCATCCATATATGTGGAAAATCCCCGTACATAGAATTACCTCAAGATTATCTGTTGATTGACTGGAAATGGGATCGGATTTACTACCAAAACAATGAGGCAATCATCCACGAAAAGTGGAGTGAACTAAAAACGGCAGACGACAAGTGGCCTATAGAAGACATATATGTAACCTATCCCGTAAAAGAGGCTTATTATTTGGACATTGAGGACATGAAAGCCTATAATGGGGGCACATTGGAGTACGACTCCATCAGAGGAGTGGGCGGAACGGTGTCCGAGAGTGCATGGGCAAAATATTCGGACGAGGAAAAAGAACAACGTTTAATCAGAAAGAACATGTTGGACAGTGCTCAGGCCTATTTCGCGGAGGTTATCTCCAACATGATTCAAGACGGAAAGTTGCCCGAATCAGCCCGTGTCGAACTCAAACACAAGTAAACCATGAGAAAGCCCTCCAAATGTCAAATCATGGGTTTGCTATGCATCTTTTTTGAAGTATGCATGGCGCAACCCATTTCCGAAAGCCGGGCAATGAATGTGGGCATGCGTTTTTTCTATGGTCTTCACCCGGGAAAAACTCAGCCTGCCACCCGCTCCATGACCGAAGCAATGGCAACAGTTTGGGAATATGAAGACATCAACTGCATGTATGCAGTGAACATGCCCGACAGCGGTTGGGTACTGGTGGCGGGGGATGAACGCTCCACCCCCATACTTGCTGTATCGGAAAACGGCACATTTCCGGATAAAGACGATATGCCGCCTGCCATGCTGTGGTTGTTAGAGGATTATGCCAGGCAAATCAAGTTCATACAGGACAGTTGCCAAAATGCCGGTGTCAATATGAGATGGAATGCCATAGAACGCGGCAGTTTTTTAAATGCAACACCTCTAAGTACAACTTATCATGCTCCTTTGTTACAGAGACCAAACCGAGGAGAAGTCAATTGGAATCAAAGTTTCAACAATGATAATTCTTGTGGAACAAGAATCTACAACAAGTTTTGCCCCGATTGGTATGCGCTTTCTTGCGGACGTACTTATGTAGGATGTACTGCTGTGGCGATGGCTCAAATCATGTGGTATTGGCAATGGCCCCATACCGGACTGATACATAGTGGTATTGACATGTCAGGCAATCCGGTAGGAACACAAGAACTACATTTGTACAATTGGAATTTGATGCCCGCCGAATTAAAAAACAACACTCCATTGGAACAAGCGGACATGATAGCCATGTTTTTGCGTGATTGTGGTTATGCCGCCAAGATGAAATACGCCATAGATGGTTCCGGAGCTTCTTTGGAAAACGCCAAAAATGCTTTGATAAACACATTTGCTTATAGTGATGAAATGGTTTACAAACAAAAAAACTTTTTCAGTTGGAATTGGAAGAATCGGATAAAAAACAGCATTGATGATGGATGTCCTGTTCTATACGCAGGATATGGTTCTGGCGGGCATGCTTTCGTAGTGGATGGATACGATGACGATCGGTTTCATATTAATTGGGGTTGGGGTGGAGACAGTAACGGTTATTTCGAATTAGGAAATCTTACTCCTCCTGGGCACAATTACAACTCCGACCATGAAGCTATTTTTGATATCCGCCCCAACGTGGTCTGTGGTCCTCTTGACATAAATGGGAGTTCTATTTATCGTGTCGGTCAATCAGGTGCGGTGACGGTGAGCAATGTGACCGTCCCATCCGGAACGACAGCGGTGTATTATTCCGGTACATCGGTCACGCTGCGTCCCGGCTTCAAGGCCACGGCCGGAAGCCACACGCATATAGCCATACAAAACTTTCCTTGCAACGGAATTGCTCCTGCCAGCCTCGACCCGATAGGCCTTAAAAGCGTTTATGCCGAACCGGAAACGGGTGGCAGCACCGGGTTGAACCTGGACTATGTACAGGGCACAAGTATCTATCCCAACCCTACGGACGGTGCGTTGTACGTGCAGACTTCCCGCGAAGTGGCACGGATAGAGCTGTATGGGCTGAGCGGAGAGAAACTGCTGGAAAGCCGGGAAATGACCCTCGACCTTCACGGTCTGCAAGAGGGCATGTACGTGCTCATGGTTCACTTTGCCGACGGAACGGTTCATTCGGAAAAGGTCATTCGAAACCAATAAGGCATTCCCTTGGTTGCGGCAGATTTTCAATCCGTCCGCTATTTATTATAAGGAATTACAATCCGATGACGGGTGTTTGTTGAAAGATATGTACACTGTTAGCGGATTGCAAACGCTGATAAAAAGGAAAAGCCGAATTGCAAATCCGGCTTGACGAGGGGAAAAGACTATAGTTTGTGGGGAAATCTTCGATGGTAAGTGGGGCAAGATACTATAGAAAGTTGAGTCAAAGGCTATAGAAAGTTTTGAGGTGTATCAGAAGAGGCTGTCTCAAAATAGAAAATAGAGATAGGATTACTTACAATATATAAGCTACAACATAAAAATCTCCTGCTTTTGGTCCTATAATTGCAATAAACAAGGGCTAAAGCAGGAGATTTTTTACTTCTAAGTTTTAAT
>CASEAJ010000085.1 GCA_949285425.1 uncultured Porphyromonadaceae bacterium | reverse complement strand
GAGCATCAAGTTGTTGCAACAGCAGATGCAGCGGCAGCAAGAGGAACATAACCGCCAACTTATGGAATTGCAAGTCAAGCACCGCAGGGAGATGGCAGATAAAGAAACGGCACACCAAGAAGAAGTGTCATTCCTGAAATCAATCATCCAGAAAGCCAAGAAGTGGTTCCCGCTGTTCCAAGAGTTGGTGTACATGGAGAGGTTCTGCCTCAAAGTCGGTTTCAACGAAAGACAGACCGCCACGCTCATCAGCGGCAAGCCGATTTTCTACGAGGGCGAACTCTATTCGGAGGAACATAAACGGAAGTTCAAAACAGAAAACGCAGGTTTCCAAGTTGTAAAAGACCCGAAAGATAAGTCGAAACTTGTACTTTGTATTGAAGGTAAACCTATTGGAGAGTGGTTCAAGGAACAATTTAATAAACTGTTTTCTTCCGTACGCAGAACAGTTACGCCACTCAAAAAAGGCAAGGGTATGGGAGTATAAACAATACCAATGAGAGAATGGTAAGTTTGTGTTTGGGTACGCCCAAAACTGATTTACTATTCTCTCATAAGTTAAAAGCCTTACTTCTAAATTACAGTTCCGCTATTCCAAGAAACTTGCTCATACGTTCAACACACTTCTTTTTCTGAGTGAGGTTAGGATGCACATAAAGATTAAGTGTTGTCGACACATTGGAATGACCGAGTATTACACTCACAGTTTTATAATCGCATTGACTTTCTATACACCGAGTTGCAAAAGTGTGCCGAAGTCCGTGGAATACGATTTGAGGTATTTCAAGACGTTTTAATAATCGGGAAAAATAATCACGATATGAACGAGGCTCTTTGGAATGTTCCGATGATCCGACAACATACGGAGAAGTAGAAACTTTCTTGACCGTTTTCAAACATTGAAATAAGTGTTTTGAAATTGGTATATCCCGATATGAGTTCCTTGTCTTTGGCGATGAGTGTATTTTCTCTGTGACCTTCAATTCGCAATTGTAAACTCTCCCTACAGTATGCCTTACTGTGATAATTCGTTGTCTAAAATCCACATCTTGCCATTGTAATACACATACTTCTCCTATTCTCATACCTGTACATAGAGCTAATAGCACCCCTATATTCTGTGCTGTCGGTTTTTCAATCAAATGCCGCATCAGTATGCGTTGATGCTTTATTGTCAAGGTAGGCAATCGAGACACTTCCGTATTTGTAGGATATTCTATTTCCCAATCTTCAAATGGGAAAATTTTATGTTTTCTCCCGTATTTGGCTACTGATTTTAATACGGCTACCATATCCCTTATGGTTTTACGTGCAAGTCCGCAAGAAAGTTTGTGAATGACAAATTGTTGGACATCATCTTCCGTAATGAATGTCTTTGTGCCAAAATAAGGTAGCAAATGGGTTTGAAGTGTCAGCAAATAAGCACACATGGTAGAGTGCTTTACAATTGGGCGTTTTGTTTCACACCAGCTTTTTGAAATTTCTTGAAATGTTTTCTGCATATACAATTTTGAGAGAATTAATAATGTCATAACTCCCTCAAAATACGTATATTCTGTAATATATCACATTATTTGTTACCTTTTGAACGGTTATGCGTCTTACACAACATTTCGCAATTCTCAATAGACGTAGCACCGCCTTTGCTCCATGCGGTCACATGGTCGGCATCCATTTCGTTAAGCTTGTAAATCCGTGTCTTGTTGGCATTGTCACCGATGGCACATAACGGACAGTTGGATATGCCTTTTTCTTTCGCCGCCTCGGTTTGGCGAGTGTATGCCACCTTTTTTGTCGATTCTTCAAATAAGCGGATTTGAAGCAGGCTTTTTTCTTGTTCGCCTCCTAATACATACTCATAGATATTGCGTGGGCATTTGATACTCTCGTCCGCTTGTAAGGCGAGGATGCGCTCCGTTACGTGGTCGGGACTATAAGGGGTGTTGTGGTAGGTTTCATAAAGCCGCCCCCATTCCAGACCACACATATCACGTTCGGTCATAGTGAATGTAGTGGAAACCCAGTCTAAAACGGAACGGAAATAATTTTCAAGTTCGTTTATGGACTTGTCACGACGGTGCAAACTCATATATGCGTCAATGGTCATTCCCTTGCTGGCGCATACCCATTTTAAGGCTTCAGCCAAATAATCCTGTCGTTTCACATCCCCTTTTACGTAGTGGCTCCATTTTTGAACTTCTGCATTTTGCGAATTACTGAACACACGCTTTGCAGCCGTGACGAACTCGCCCGAATAGATGGCATTGCGCAGTTCCTGCTCGTTAAGCGGTATTCCTACAATGTTAATGGTTTTGAACCATTCCTTTATTTCTCTTTCTTCACCCTCGCATTCGTAGATGAGCAATGAAGATTGCATTATCTTTTGTTGTTCTTCAACGGGAAGACCGCTGAAGTATTCTTCACGACCTCCATAAATTATGGAAAACTTCCCTGTGACGAACCGACCGAAAGACGTAATACGTTGTTGACCATCAAGAACTTCAAAACGACCATCATTTGTGCGATTGAAATATATAAGTCCTATTGGATAACCTTTCAGTAATGATTCGATGACTGCCACATCCCGTTTGCCGTCATTGTAGATATAATGACGTTGATACTCTGGCTGAATAGTAAGTCGCCCATCAAGTCCGAATAGTCCCTTACCTTCCAATTCATTGTATGTAAAACCTTTGCAGACATCTGCAACTGTCCATTCTGTATGTAATGTTGTATTCATATATTTTTTTGTTTTTAAGTTGAAATCTTAGG
>CASEAJ010000084.1 GCA_949285425.1 uncultured Porphyromonadaceae bacterium | reverse complement strand
CTTGCTGCTCCTGGGCGTTGTTTCTGATAAGACAAAGATACTAATTTGAAAGCAATTCACAACGTCGGCAAATGCATAGTTATACTTGGTTGGGTTGTTTCTGATAAGACAAAGATACTAATTTGAAAGCAATTCACAACGGTGAAGATAAGGTCGATGAATTCTTTGAAGTTGTTTCTGATAAGACAAAGATACTAATTTGAAAGCAATTCACAACAATCCATGATAGTGGGGTTAATGACAATGTGTTGTTTCTGATAAGACAAAGATACTAATTTGAAAGCAATTCACAACCGGAAAGAAAGTAGCAAAGAAACGCAGAAGTTGTTTCTGATAAGACAAAGATAGCAATTTGAGAGCAATTCACAACTACTCTTTGATGGTTTATGTATGGAAGAAGAGATATATAAAAAGTGTTTGAAAAACAAACATTAAAGTAGGATAAAAAGTACACTGACAGTTATTTTCATGTCGGTGTATTGGATAATGTTCAGTCGTTGTCTTTCCTGAAAGGGTTGAAATCGGGGTCTTCATTTTCATCAACCACCCCGGCCATATACAGGTTGGTGTTGGCCTCATCCTGCCAACGCTCGAATACCGCACGGTCGGCTTCGTCCTGACGCTCCCGTTCTTCGGGTGTCATGGAGGAACGTTTGGCGGCGATGCGTTTGTCCACTTCCGCCCAATGCTTTCTGTCTGCGATGGCCTGCTGGTTCAACGATTCAAAATCATCTTTGGTCATTGTGTTGAACTTTTCTGTCAAACAACCGCCATGATAATTCTTATAAGAAAACTCTGTAACTCTGTTATCTTTGCCAAACTGTCTTATTATTTTAACTCCGTGTATCATTGCTCTATCAAAATTATTCTGTAAATACCGTTATCGTCTATTTTGTAATCAGGTAAAACATAGAACTTCGTCCGCTTGTCAAATAAAATTTCATATTGGTTTTCCGTTGTAAATATACCGTTAAATTCCGATATTTTGCTGATGTCACGACCGCTTTTGCTCTGAATTTCAAATAAAACTCTCTTATGTTGTTGCTGATAAGAAAAAGATACTAATTTGAAAGCAATTCACAACAAATTGGTCACAGGTAACAGATGAGCCTGTTGTTTTCCTCGAAACCGGAAGGCGTTCGTTGTGCTGGCTTTGAGTGTGATACTGCAGTACTGTGTCGGTTCAATGCCGATGGTACTGTAGTACTATGCGGGAAGTACTCCGGTATTTTGCGGAAAGTACCGCAGTACTATGCCGATAGTACCGCAGTACTATACGGGAAGTACTGCAGTGTCGTGCCGGTGATACCGGTGGCATACTCGGGCATTGAACGCCGGATGACCCCTTCCGGCACGTCTCGACATGGAGTCATTCGGGTCAACGAAACTCCATCACGAAGGCACCTTGGTCTCGGGTGGAGTGGAAGGCAATGTTGTTTTCCTTGCACGCTTGTTCCAGTTGCCGGGTGTACCAGGGGGTGATGGTGTGGTCGGTGATGATGTGTTGTGGTCGGATGCACTCCAGCAGTTCGTTGGCCCGCGGCTTCAGGCCGTGACCGATGATGAGGTAGTCTACGTGTAAGGGGACTGTTGAGGTGTGGCGATTGTAGAAATCGGTTGTCGGTATCAGGATTTTCCGGTTGTGAAATGTGAAGCAGGCATCCAGGCCTTTGTCAAAAGGCAACAGAGCGGGGGCGTTTATCTTGTTGAGGTTCCAAAAAGCATGGGCCGTTTTATGCAGTTCGCCGGGTTCGCTTGTGTAGGCATAGTTCCGGTAGCCCGATATGAAGTTGACGTGTGTGTCCCGATATGATGCATAGACAATAAGCTTTTCGGTGTGTGCGGTTCGGTGCGACACAACGGTGTCGATGGCGAGCATGCCGGCCATGCAACTTAATCCGCAGATAAGTGTACCGTATTTTCTGGACCGTGCATAATGGCATAAAAACGCGACGGAAAGAACAAGCAGCAGGCTTTGGTATCCGTTGAAGGCTATAACCGAGGTGGGATGGGGCAGTTGTTGCACAAGATGGACGGAACTGTTGAGCAGGGTGAGCAGTTTGTCGAGCAACAATGCCGTGATGCCGGCCAGATAAGGGATGGAAGAAAACACCAGCAGGCAGACTGTCAGGTAAAGAATGAGCGTGGTTGCCGGTATGGCTATCATGTTGGTAAATAGGAAATAGTTGGGAAACGTATGGAAGTAGTATAGTGTAAGAGGAACGGTTCCTATTTGTGCGGCCAAGGACACGGTCAGCAGGTTCCATAGCCAGCGTGCGGGCCGGTTTCGGGGTGTGAACAGCCTTGCGAGTCTGGGCTGGAAATATACAATGCCGGCAACGGCTGTGTAGCTGAGTTGGAAGCCTATGTGGAACAACAGGTTGGGATTGATGAGCAACATGAAGAAAGCCGACATGGACAACGTGTTGTAAATGGATGCCTTCTTGCCGAGAAGATTTCCCATGGCAACAAAGGAGAACATGAGTGTAGCCCGGAAAGCCGATGGAGAAAGTCCGGTGATGAATGCATAAATCCAGAGAAGGGTCAGAATGATAAAAATCTTGAACTTGCGCAAGAACGTAAACCGGTCGAAGAACTGTAGTAGAAAATGGAGTATGAAATAGATGATGCCGACATGCAGACCGCTGACAGCAAGTATGTGTGTGATGCCGGAGTTGCTGTAGCGTTGGCGCAGGTCCGGGTCCAGTTCGTCGGTGTAACCGAAGCTGAGAGCGGCCAGTACCGCGAAATTTTCCTGTGAAAAGTCAAATTGGCGGAGCAGGTCCAGAAGCTGTTTCTGGCAGGCTCGGGACCATCTTTCGATGGAGAAATTGTCGGCATGGCCGGCGAGAGTCCAATTGCCGTGCGGGATGTAGGTGGTGGCTCCTATTCCTTTCCGCATTAGATAGGAGGCATAGTCAAAACCATCGGGGTTGTTCAGAGACGATGGTTCGTTGAATGTTCCTTTCAGCAGCAGATAGTCGCCGGCAGAAAGGGTGGGGACGATGCTGTCTTTTTCCAGATATACGTAGGCTTTTCCGCGGCTTGGTGCCGTGTGGAGCGAATCGGTAAACTGTATTGTTTTCACTTCGCACAAGTAAGACCTTGGCTTCTCGGTCGGCAGTCTGGTGAGTTCGACCAGGAAAATGCCGTTTTCTCCCGCATGGTCGAATGCGTTGCGTTTGGCTTGCAGGGAACACAGCGAATGTGAAAGGACGATGAAAAACAGGGTGATACCGAGTCCGAAGAGCCAGCGCAGCCTGTATCGGGTGTCGACGGGACGGATGAGCAAAGCAACCGCTACCATTGTGACGGACACGGTGTACAGGAAGAAAATGGCAGCCACCGGCAGTTGCAGATGCTGGTATGACAATATCCCGATTACCACCGGAATCAACAAACGCAGAAAAGGGGTTCGTTGTAAAAAGTTCATGGGATATTGGTTTAGGGTTTATGGGCCGGTGTGCCCGGCTGGGTCAGGCCGTAAGCAACTCGTGTATTGCCACAAGCGGCTGCTCGGCCTTGAAAACCGAACTTCCGGCAACCAGCACATCGGCACCGAGTTCGAAAAGTCGTCCGGCGTTGTGCTTGTTTATGCCTCCATCGACTTCGATGCGGCATTGCGGGTTTATGCGCTTTACCATTTCGGTCAGCTCGGCGAGCCGGTCATAGCTTTCCTCTATAAACTGTTGTCCTCCGTATCCGGCAAATACACTCATGAGCAATACGAGGTCAACTTGCCCGATGTGTTTTTCCAATACGCTTACCGGAATGTCGGGGTTGATGGCAATGCCGGGATGCATGCCTTCTTTCCGGATAAGGTTGATGATGTCGGCCGCCTGGTCGGTCGCTTCATAGTGAAATGTGAGGGTGTCGGCTCCGAATTTTGCAAATCTCTGTACGTATTTCTCTGGTTGTGTTATCATGATATGCACATCCATGGGTTTTGTGCAATATCTCTTGACGGCTTCCATGATGGGAAATCCGAATGATATGTTGGGAACAAACACTCCATCCATGACATCGATATGCAGCCAATCGGCTTCACTCCGGTTGATCATTTCGCATGCCGATTGGATATTGCCGAAATCGGCGGCCAACAAAGAGGGGGATATGATACGTTGCATAAAAACAGAATATGACTATACATTGTATATATGTGCAAACATACAAAAAAAAAGACTTCCGTCAATTGTCGCAGAAGTCTTTTTCTTGTTTCAGTTTAAAAAGATGTTGGTAAAGCCTCCGGATACTCTTTCCGTCCGGTAGGTGGCGGCAAACTGCATGATTCGTTGCAACGTTTCTTTTTTCGCTTGTAAAGGTTGGAAGGGATTATCTTCCTCTTTGCATACGTTAGGTTCTGATGTCGCTTGTCTTAACAAAGTAAAATTCTTTTGCATAGGCATTCATTCGTTATATGTTCTGTATGTAAAACGATAGAACATGCAAAATAGTATGCCTGTTGCAAAATTTATTTTAATTCCAAATGTATGTCGCATTCCGATGCTATCCGGCGCATGTTGAGCAAGGCGTAGCGCATGCGTCCTAAAGCGGTATTGATGCTGACGCCGGTCTTTTCGGCGATTTCCTTAAAACTCAATCCTTCAAAAAAACGCATTTTTACAACGTGCTGTTGTGCGTCGGGAAGAAGGTGTACCAATTGGGCAACGTCATGCAGTACTTGTTCGTTGGAGATGACATCTTCAATGCTTTTTTCTGCAAGCCGGTTGTCGTTCATGATGTCGTATTCGGTGTTGTCGAAAGAAAATGTGTTTTCGTTTCGTTCGCGCCGGAAATAGTCAATAATCAGGTTGTGGGCAATGCGGTTGATCCACGGCAAAAATTTGCCGCTTTCAACATACTTCCCTTGTTGGATGGTCATAATGGCTTTGATGAACGTGTCTTGAAATATGTCTTCAGTCAGTTCACGGTTGCGTACGAAAAGAAATATATATGCAAATACCTTCGAATGGTAACGGGAAAGCAACTCTTCGAACGCCTTGTTATCGCCACATTCATACAATTTGACCAATTCTTCGTCGGTCAAAAGGCTTAAAATATCCATGTATTACTCCTTTTAATGGGTTAGTGGGGTAACTGTGGGCAATAGGCGTTCTTGTTTTATGGTTCTGTTTTTTTTTGTTTTGTAGGAGGAGGCTGGCATGGATAGCTTGGGATGCTCGCTCCTTTTTCTTGGACAAAAGTAGTAAATATATTGGGATGAAAAAATCTTTTTTGCTGAGAAATCTAAAAGTTGTTTGTTGTTCAGGCTGTTAGGAAATGTGTCGGGTTGTTGGTAAAAAAAAGTATATTTTTTTTCGTGGAATATTTTGTAGGAATGAAAAAACGTATTACCTTTGCAACCGCAAACGAAAAGGAAATGGCTCCGTAGCTCAACTGAATAGAGCATCTGACTACGGATCAGAAGGTTACAGGTTTGAATCCTGTCGGAGTCACGAAAAAGCATTCGATAATCATTGTCGAATGCTTTTTTTTGTATCTCTGAGTCTGCTTGCGGGTCAATGTAAAAACCTGAGGGATTCATTGTTTGAGCATAAATTTTAGTCAGTCTGAACAAAAAGAAAGGATAAACGAAAAAAGGTGGGTTAGAACGGAGTGTTGAAGAAATGGTGGTAGTTGTTGTGGTAGCGGAGGGTTGTGTTTTATTGGGGAAGGGTAAAGAAAAACGCCCGATTTTACATTGGATTGTAAAATCGGGCGTTTTTCTTTGCGGTATGGACGGGACTCGAACCCGCGACCCCATGCGTGACAGGCATGTATTCTAACCAGCTGAACTACCACACCGTTTTTGTTTTATCGGTACGCATTTCCTTTCAAATGCGTTGCAAAGATAAATGTTTTTTTTGTATTGACAATGTTTTTTTCTGCTTTTTTTGAAAAGTAATCCTTTGCGTCTGTCTCGATATGGATTGGAAGAATTTTATCTTATTCTTTTTCAAGAAGTTTTAATTGTATACGCTTCCGTTCGCAGTCGACTTCCAATACGCGGACCTTTACGTGTTGGTGCAGGGTTACCACTTCGGCCGGGTTGCTTATGTAGCGGTCGGCCAATTGGGATATGTGTATCAGGCCGTTTTCTTTGATGCCGATATCGGTAAAAACACCAAAGTTGGTGATGTTGGTTACGATGCCCGGTAGTTCCATGCCGACTTTCAGGTCGGTTATTGTCTTTACATTCGGGTCGAATTCGAATACTTTGATGTTTGCCCGTGGGTCGCGACCGGGCTTTTCCAGCTCCTGAACAATGTCGTTCAGGGTGGGCAATCCAACCTTTTCATTGACATATTTTTGCAGTTCAATGGAACTTATCAAGGCTTTGTTGCCTATCAGCTGTGTTACACTTGTGTGCAGGTCACGGGCCATGGCTTCAACTATCGGATAGCTTTCCGGATGTACGGCAGAGTTGTCGAGGGGATGCTTCCCATTGGCAATGCGTAGAAATCCGGCACATTGTTCAAAGGTTTTCGCCCCCATTTTCGGTACTTTCAACAGTTGTCGGCGGTCGGTGAATGCGCCGTTTTCAGTCCGGAAATCAACAATGTTCTGGGCCAGTTGAGGACCTAAGCCGGAGATGTAGGTGAGCAGGTGCTTGCTTGCGGTGTTCAAGTTCACCCCGACTTGGTTTACGGTGTTTTCTACAACCTGGTTCAGCGATTTTTTGAGCAGTGTCTGGTCTACATCGTGTTGATACTGTCCGACTCCGATTGATTTCGGATTAATCTTTACCAGTTCGGCCAGGGGGTCCATGAGCCGTCGTCCGATGGATACGGCTCCTCTCACGGTCACGTCATAGTCAGGGAATTCGTCTCTTGCTGTTTTGGAAGCAGAGTAGATGGATGCTCCGTTTTCGCTTACGACGAACACTTGCACTTCCCGGTCAAAGCGTGTGTTTTGTATGAACTGTTCGGTTTCGCGTCCGGCGGTACCGTTGCCAATGGCAATGGCTTGAATGTTGTAGGCCTCGACCAGTTTCTGCACTTTCCGCATGGCCTGCTGGTATTCGTTTTGGGGCGGGTGCGGAAAAATGGTCTCGTTGTGCAGCAAGTCGCCTTGTGCGTCCAGACACACCACTTTGCAGCCGGTGCGGAATCCGGGGTCAATGCCCAAAACCCTTTTCTGTCCTAAAGGAGGCGCCAGCAAAAGTTGTTTCAGATTTTCGGAAAATACCCGTATGGCTTCGGCATCGGCTTTCTGCTTGCTCGCGGCGGCAAACTCCGTTTCGATGGAAGGCTTTAGCAGACGTTTGTATGCATCTTCGACGGCCAGTTCCACTTCATGGGATGCCTCCGTTTCTGATTTTATGAAAATCCGTTTCAACCTTTCGGTGCAATGTTCGTCATCGGGACTGATGTTGACGCGGAGTATGCCTTCCGATTCGCCCCTGCGCATGGCCAGCAGCCGGTGAGAGGAGATGCGTGATAACTTTTCGGAAGTTTGGAAGTAATCGCGGTATTTTTGCCCTTCCTCTTCTTTGCCTTTTACCACGCAGGATGAAATGACGGCTTCGCGGGCGAAGATGCTTCTTGTTGCGTTTCTGGCGGCTTCGCTTTCATTTATCCATTCGGCTATAATGTCTCGGGCCCCTTTAAGCGCCGTTTCTATGTCATCGACAGTGTCTTTGACGAAAGGCTGTGCCAGTTGGTGGACGTTGGCGGCTTGTTGCTTCATGAGCATTTTGGCCAACGGTTCCAAACCTTTTTCCCGTGCTATTTCAGCTCGGGTACGGCGTTTGGGCTTGTAGGGCAGGTATATGTCTTCCAGTTCCACGCTGTCCCAGCAGTCCGCTATGCGTTTTTGCAGTTCCGGGGTCAGGGCGTTTTGCTCCTCAATGGTCTTGGTGATGGTTTCCTTGCGTTTCTGTAATTCGCACAGGCGGTCGTGTCTCTCTTTTACCTCGGCCAGTTGCATTTCGTTCATGCTGCCGGTCATTTCCTTGCGATAACGGCTGATGAAAGGAATGGTGGCGCCATCGTTCAACAGCTGGATGGCATTGCGCACTTGTTTTTCGCTCAACTGCAGAGCCGAGGCTATCAGTGTGATGAAGTGTTGTTGGGTCATGTCTGGAAATAACTTGCGTTTGCGGTGTCCGTCAGTCTATTTCGAATCCCAGTTCGCTTCTGAGTTTCATTAGGACCGGATTCTTTGACACCATTTGTTTGTATTTGTCTTCGGGTGAAAGGGACTTTCGGGCTTCGTTGACTTCGTTCATTTTCAGTACCATGTCTATTTGTGAATTTTTCAGTTTTGAACGGAGAAACGACAGTATGTCGCGCTTGAAACTGTTCAGTTCCCGTTCCTGCATGGAGTTGGAAATTTTCAGCTCAAACGTGGCGGAGCCTGCAATCCTTTCGGGTTCGTTGGTGTTGATGTAGCTTATCAGGCGTTTTTCGTCGGGCGACACTTCAAAGGCAAACTCTTTCCATGCGCTTTTCAACGCGTCGTCGCTGAACTCGTTGAGGAAGGTTTCTTGTGCGGCGGCAGTTTGGGCTGGCATTTCCTGCGTTGTTGGGGCCGGGATGTTCGGCTTGGAAATGGAGATGCTCATCGGGCGATGGGGCGAAAACGATGTCACAGCGGCCCTTTCCTGCTTTCTGGCAGGAGGAGGGGGTGGGGTGGAACTTTGTACCGGATTGTGTCGTTGTTCCGGCTGTGTCTGTTTTACTGTCGCTTGTGCTTGCGGTTGCGGTTGCTGTTGCGGGCTGGCGGGACCGGCTGCCGGCGTTATGGGCTGAATGGCAAGAGGGCGTTCGTCAGCTAATATTGTTTTTTTTTTTTCGTCGGTCAACTGGCACAGCCGTATCAGCGTCAGTTCGACCAGCAGCCGCTTGTTCTTGCTGATGCGGTAGTTCAGGTCACAGTCGTTGGATAGTTTCAGAGCCTGAAACAGAAAGTCGACCGGGCAGCTTTCCGCCTGCTTCTTATAGCGTTCGCGTATGTCGGCACCAACTTCGAGCAGTATGGTGGTTTGCGGGTCTTTGCATACCAGCACGTCCCTCAAGTGCGAGCTCAGTCCGGTGATGAAGTGTTGCGCATCGAAGCCTTTGTTCAATATTTCGTTGAATATGAGTAGCGAACGGCTTACGTCACCGCTCAGAAAGGCATTGACCAACTGAAAATAATACTCATAGTCAAGAACGTTCAGGTTGGTTATGACATCCTGATAAGTAATGCGGTTTCCGCTGAAGCTGACAATCTGGTCGAATATGGACAGTGCATCGCGCATCCCCCCATCGCTTTTTTGTGCAATGACATTCAGTGCGTTTTCGTCGGCATCTACCCCTTCTTGCTGTGCGACGTATTTCAGGTGGTTTACCGTGTCGGCTATCGTGATGCGGTTGAAATCGTAGATTTGGGTCCGCGAAAGTATGGTCGGGATGATTTTGTGCTTTTCCGTGGTGGCCAGAATGAATATGGCATGTGCGGGCGGTTCCTCCAGGGTCTTCAGAAAGGCATTGAAAGCCCCTTGCGACAGCATGTGTACTTCGTCGATGATGTACACGCTGTATTTTCCCACTTGTGGCGGGATGCGCACCTGGTCTATCAGGTTGCGGATGTCATCTACCCCGTTGTTGGAAGCCGCGTCCAGTTCATGAATGTTGTATGAACGTTGTTCGTTGAACGCCACGCACGATTCGCATTCGTTGCAAGCCTCGAAGTCTGCGGTGAGATGCTGGCAGTTGATGGTTTTTGCAAAAATGCGTGCACAGGTTGTCTTGCCCACACCGCGTGGTCCGCAAAACAGGTAGGCATGGGCCAGGTGATTGTTCTTGATTGCGTTTTTCAGCGTTGTGGTCAATGCCGACTGACCGACCACCGAGTTGAACGTGGCCGGGCGGTATTTGCGGGCAGATACGATGAAATTGTCCATATTTCTATTCGGTAATGATGTTGCAAATGTAGATAAAAACGGGGAAATTTTACATCGGCAGCATGAAGAAAGCGTTTTTCTGCCGTGCAATTTTTCTTTTTCTGCTGAGCAATTCTTTCTTTTCTGCCTGTATAAACTTCCGGACGTGCTGATGAATTCTTAAAACTACGGTGCGGTTTGTAAAAACTACGGTGCAGTTTATAAAAACTACGGTGCAGTTTATACAAACCGCACCGTAGTTTTAAGAATCTCTCGGCATCTTTGTGAGAATTCATCAGTATCTTTTGAAAAATTCGTCCGTATCTTTGGAGGAAATGATGGGCATGTTTCAAAGAATGGTTGGGCAAGTTTCTCGTTCGCAAAAAAATGTGTACTTTTGCTTTCTCAAGAAATGTATGGCAATGAAGATTTTGTTTGAAAACATATGGAAGTGCGTGAAGCCTGTTGCGTTCAACAAATATCTGGTGGTACTCATCGGGTTCGGGGTGTTCATTACGTTTTTTGACCGCCACAATCTGATAAGCCGTTGGCGTACGGGTCAGCACATAAAGCAGCTGAAGGAGGAGATTTCTTTTTACGAGCAAGAGATAGAGGCGAACAAACAGAAGATGCAGGAACTTCAGTCCAACGATGAAAATCTGGAGAAGTTTGCCCGGGAGCAGTATCTCATGAAGAAGGAAAATGAGGATATTTTCCTGATTGATGAATAATGCTGTGTTTTTTTTTGTGGGGGACTGGAAAGAAGGTATAGGAATATGACAAAAGAAAAGATACAACAGATTGTTTTTGGTTGCGCGGGTGTGCTGACCATTGCCGGTGCGGTGGCTCAGATAGCCGGTGTCGTGTGCTCGTCCTATGTGTTTGCGGCAGGTGTGCTGTTGCTGGTCTGCCTGCATGTGAAGAGTGTGTGGCAGACGCGGGATGACAATTTCCGCATGAAACGGCTTGCGCGCATCGGGTTCCTGTCAAGCCTCATGCTGTTGGCGGCTTGCTATTTCATGTTTACCGGTTCCAATGTGTGGGTGGTTTGCCTGCTCATATATGCCGTGGTTTCGTTTTTCCTTTCATTCCGCTCGGAGTGAGTTGTGGCAGCCGGTTTGCGGGAGGCGGAAGTCTCCTGTTTGTGCATCCGGTTGCTTAAACCGTTTTTTTTTGAAAACCGATGGAAGTCCGCAAGGTGATACATATAGATATGGATGCTTTTTTTGCATCCATAGAGCAGCGCGACTTTCCGGAGTATCGCGGCAAACCGCTGGCCGTGGGCTATTCGGGGGCGAGGGGCGTGGTGTCGGCAGCCAGTTACGAGGCCCGTCGCTACGGAGTCCATTCGGCCATGGCTTCGTCTACGGCTTTGCGCAAGTGTCCGCATCTCATTTTTGTCCCCGCCCGTTTTCAAGTCTATAAGGAAGTTTCTCTGCAAATAAGGAATATTTTTCTCGAATACACCGACCTGGTTGAGCCTTTGTCATTGGATGAGGCTTTTCTCGATGTAACGGACAATTACAAGCACATGCGTTCCGCCACGTTGATAGCCCGGGAAATCAAGGCACGCATTCTTGAAGAAACCGGCTTGACTGCTTCGGCAGGTGTGTCATTCAACAAGTTCCTGGCCAAGATTGCCTCGGACCAAAACAAGCCGAATGGTATTTTTGTCATCGAACCGAAGCATGCCGAGCACTTTCTGGAACAGCTGCCGGTCGAGCGCTTTTTCGGAGTGGGAAAGGTGACGGCCGAACGCATGCACAGCATGGGCATACGCACGGGCTATGACCTGAAACAGCGGAGTGAAGCCGATTTGGTGAGGGCGTTCGGCAAAGCCGGCCATTTGTATTATCAGCACGTGCGCGCCATAGATAACCGTCCGGTGGAGCCGAACCGCATTCGCAAGTCGTTGGGTGCTGAAAATACCTTTCTCACCGACATTGATTCTCGTGAGGAACTGGAAACTCTGTTGAAGGGTATTTGTGAAGAGGTGGTGGGGAGAATAGGCAAAAACTCGTTTGCCGGAGCACGCACCGTGACTTTGAAGTTGAAATATGCCGATTTCCGCATCATTAGCCGCAGCAAGACGCTGCCATTGCCCGTTTCCGATTTGGAAACATTGTATCAGACCGGCATTGAACTGTTGCGCCCCATAGACCTCTCTCCCAAAGTGCGCTTGCTGGGCATCAGTGTGAAAAAGCCCGAGGTGATGGAGTGGAAAGGGGGAGGTGTGCAGCTGGAGATTGATTTTGGGGAAAGAACAGGATAATTAGTGGCTTTGAGATGGGTGTGGCAGGGGAATCGTGGACATGCAAAAAAAGGAACTGCGAAAATCGTAGTTCCTTTTTCATATGGTCAAACCTGACTTTATTCGGCAGCAGCTTCTTCAGTAGCGGCGGCTTCTTCAGCAGGAGCTTCTTCCGTTGTTGCGGCAGCAGCGGCAGCTTCAGCGGCGGCGGCAGCAGCAGCTTCGGCTTTTTTCTTTGCCAATTCTTCTGCTTTAGCTTTGTTGATGGCAGCTTCGGCTTCGAAACGGGCTTTAGCAGCAGCTTGCTTTTCGGCAGCAACTTGTTCTTTGGTCTTGTTGGTCTTGGCATCTTTGGTAGCCTTCCATGCTTCGAAGCGTTTTTCAGCTTCAGCTTCGTTGAAAGCACCTTTCTTTACACCACCGAGCAAGTGGTTCTTCAGCAATACACCTTCCCATGACAGGATGTTGCGTACGGTGTCAGTAGGCTGTGCACCGGTCTGAAGCCAATACAATGCTCTGTCAAAGTTCAGGTTGACAGTGGCGGGGTTAGTGTTGGGGTTGTAAGAACCCAGACGTTCGATAAATTTGCCATCACGTGGCGCTCTGCTGTCAGCGACTACAATGTGGTAGTAAGCGTATGACTTACGACCGTGACGCTGCAATCTCATTTTTACTGGCATGTCTTTTTACTTTTTTGTTAATGATTATACCTGAATGCTTTTTCTCGAAAAGCGGTTGCAAAAGTAATGTTTTTATTTGGAATAGAGAAATATAAGATGAATATTTCAACGAAAATCCAGTTCCAGGAAGGTTATTCTTCCGTTTCATCGTGCTGCAGACGTATTTTGACTGCATTGCTGTGCGCCTGCAAAGCTTCGTTTTCGGCCATGATGGTAATGGCGTTGCTGAGTCCATCGAGTCCTTCGCGCGTAATGTGCTGGAAGGTGATTTTTCGCATGAAACTGTCCAGATTTACCCCGCTGTAGGCCTTGGCATAGCCATTGGTGGGCAAGGTGTGGTTGGTGCCCGAAGCATAGTCGCCTGCACTTTCAGGGGTGTAGTGTCCTAAGAATACGGAACCGGCGTTGATCACGTTGTCTGCCACTTCGTTATAGCACCGGGTGGAGACAATCAGGTGTTCCGGAGCATATTCGTTGGTTAGGGCGATGGCTTCTTCCAACGATTTGACCACAATGATTTTGCTGTTGGCCAGCGATTTCGCCGTCAGTTCTTTTCTGGGCAGTTGTTCCAGTTGCAGGTTGACCTGCTCCTGCACTTCATCGGCCAATTGCTCGCAGGTTGTAATCAGCACGGACTGGCTGTCTGCTCCATGTTCGGCTTGTGAAAGCATATCGGCTGCTACAAATTCTGGCCGGGCGGTTTCGTCGGCCAGCACTTCCACTTCTGATGGACCGGCAGGCATGTCGATAGCCACTTCCTTCAGAGAAACAAGTTGTTTGGCGGCGGTGACGTACTGGTTGCCAGGACCGAATATTTTGTATACTTTCGGGATACTTTCCGTGCCGTATGCCATGGCGGCAATGGCTTGTGTGCCTCCTACCTTGAACACTTTGTGTACGCCGGCTACCTGGGCGGCGTAGAGCACCGCCGGGTGTACCCGGCCGTCTTTTCCGGGAGGGGTACATAGTATGATTTCCTGACATTCTGCAATGTTGGCGGGTATGGCCAGCATTAACACGGTTGAAAACAGCGGTGCGGTTCCTCCGGGAATGTACAGCCCGACTTTTTCTATAGGTACGGCTTTTTGCCAGCATACAACTCCTGGGTGAGTTTCTATTTGCCGGTATTCTTTTTGCTGTTCCGAGTGGAATTTCCATATATTCCGGCGTGCCATTTCAATGGCCTGTTTTAGCGGTTCCGAAATTAGCTTCTCTGCATCGGCAAATTCTTGTTGGGTTACCTGCAGTTCGCTTATTTCTACCTTGTCGAATTGTAAGGTGTATTCCTTTAGAGCGGAATCGCCTCGTTGGCGTACGTTGTCCAGAATGTTTCGTACAGTGTCGAACAATTTGGTGTGGTCGAATGCTGGACGTGCCAAGATGGACTTCCATGTTTCTCTGGACGGATATTTAATCGTTTGCATAGGCTGCCGTTATTGAAATTAGTTTTGCTCGTTTCTCTTGTTTCGCTATTTGAAAAGCGTATCCCATTTTTCAAACAGTTCCTGCATGCTGTTTAGTATGATGTCGGCTCCTGCCTGGCTCAGAATTTCCGGTTCCAATGGGCCGGTATTCAGTCCGACGGTAAACAAGTGGGCGGCCGATGCCGATTCAACTCCCAGTGGGGCATTGTCTACGGCCAGTACCTCCCAAGGTTTCAAACCTGTTTTCTGCAATCCCAACAAGTAAGGTTCAGGATGTGGTTTGCCATATTTTACATCGAAGGCGGTAACCATTTTGTCTTTTTCGAATATGCCGGGAAAGTTATGCTCCAACCGACTTAACAGGCTTGGCTGTCCCGATCCGGTTACAACAATGCGTTGTAATCCTTGTCTTTTTATCTTTTGCAGCAGTTCAAAGGCAAATGGCATAGGTTCCGGAGTGCCGTAGTCGTCAAAATAGTCGGATTTCAGTTTGTAAATAGTTTGCTTTTCCTCCTCGGTCGCTTCGCGGCCATATTTTTTCAGGAACGCATTATTGATGGTGGCATGTCCGGTTTGCCCTTCATTCATGTAGGCATCGTGCTCGGTGAAGGGCAATCCCATTTCCGTCATGGCCTTTACCCATGCAGAAGCGTGTCCCCGCATGGAGTCGAACAATACACCATCCATGTCGAACAGTACTGCTTTGGGGGTAAAATGGGGATAGTTGTTTCGTGTTATAAAGTGCTCTATTGCGCAGGAAAACATATTTCGTAATTTTTGAGTGCAAAAATAACGAAAGGTGAGCGGAGGAGCAAATGAAAACTTGGTTTTCGATTTGTTTTTTACGGATGGACTTTTTTGTGTCAAAGTGCTTTTTGAGAAAAAGAATAAAAAACTTTGTCTTTTTCTTTGGCGGATATGGAAAATGTATTATCTTTGCAGCCGATTTCAATCGGGATGTGGCGCAGTTGGTAGCGCGCTACGTTCGGGACGTAGAGGTCGCAGGTTCGAGTCTTGTCATCCCGACGGAATGTGTGTAGGTTTGTAAATCGCGAGAGGGATTTGCAAACCTTTTTTTATGTTTCGTTCGTGCCGGTATCGTTCCGGTATCGTTCCGGTCTTTGCCCGTTGGGCTTCCAGACGTAGGCATGTGTCGTGAAAGAAAGAGTCTGCCTTTATGAATGAAAAAAGAAAATTGGAGGTTTGTCTGTCTCCGGCGTTGTATCCTTTTTATAAAGGACGACAGGAAGTATGTGTAGTTGTGGTTGATGTGTTCAGGGCAACTACATGTATGTGTGCTGCCATGCATGCTGGAGTTTCGGGCATAGTGCCTGTGGCGGATATTCAGGAAGCGAAAAGGCGGAAGGCAATGGGCTGTATTGTCGCAGCCGAGCGTAATGTGCTCAAGTGTGACTTCGCCGATTTGGGCAATTCGCCCTTTGATTATATGCGTGCGGAGTGGTCCGGTAAAGAAATTGTTATGACGACGACCAATGGCACACAGGCCATTGAATTGGCCAAAGATGCAGATCTGTTGCTGGCAGGAGCGTTTGTGAATCTGTCGCGGGTTGTTGCTTGTTGTGTGGAAAGCGGAATGGATGTGATGATACTTTGTGCGGGTTGGAATGGTAGGGTGAATGTGGAGGATACGCTTTTTGCCGGTGCTTTGGCCGATCGACTTGTGAACGGTGGTGGTTTTGAAGCAACATCAGACTCGGTGGAAATGGCATTGCTCCTTTGGAATGAAGCGCAGAATGATATGAAAAGTTTCCTGAAAAATTCGGAGCATGTTCATCGTTTGTTGAAACAGGGGCTTGAAAAAGACATTGAGTATTGTCTGACTGTTGATGTGGCTCCTTCGCTTCCATTGTATGACAAGACTTCAGGAATGTTGGTGCCGGCGAAGGGGTGAGCATGGCAGCAGCTCAAGGGCTTGACCTGCCGGGAAGTGGAAATGAGGTATGAATGAATTGAAAAACGGTGTTTCTTTTGGCAGAGACCGCTATAAGTTTTTTCCGGTATCACCGACTGCAGGAACGTGCATACTGCAGTTCTGTCATGAGAGTTGAAGCATGCCGAATTTCATATACGGCAGTGTGACCTGTTGGAAAAAGAAAGTAGGAAGAAAACTGTTTGATTTCCCTCCTACTCGGTTCATTTAGGCCCCAAGGGTAAGTTCTTTCATGACCTGTCTTTCAGATGGTCAATTATGTCATCGCAGGTTTTGAGTACTTTCCTGTCAATAAAATACTGGATGCAGATACCGGCAAGTATGGTAACACACATGATGGCTATGGCTGCTATGCCCCGTGCTGGGATTCGGAACGTGTTTTTGATTTCTGGGAATACAAGGTACATAAGACCTAACAGTATGGCCCAAGAAACGGTATTGACAATTATGTATTCCCTTTTGAATTTTCTTAATTTGGAAACAGTCGACAGGACGTTATCTGTGCCGTATTCTATTTTGCCGAGCCTATGGTATATGAGTGCATAGCTGGTCAGCATAAGCATGTAGAATGCTGCAATCATACCGGCAAGGTACAGGTCAATTCCTTTGATATAGGAGACTATCAAAGTGATAAGCATTGCTGCGCTTAAACTGGTCATGGCGGTTTTCCTGTTTGAATCCAGCACATTGGTCTTGTTCAGGAAGACCTTTTCCATAAGTTGCCGGTTGATTATAGCCTGCTTGTCTATACCTGCCTTGAGATTGTCATAATCCGACTTCATCTGCAGGAGTTCATCATTCGTTGATAAATTTTCTTTCTGCATAGCTTATTGATTTAAATGTTCATTTTCTTCAGTTCCTCTTTGATCCTGTAGAGCTGAAAGGAGACATTCTTCACGGAAATGCCAATGACGGCCCCGATTTCTTCATAAGACAGCCCTTCGAGCCATAGAAGAATCAGTGCACGGTCAACAAGTCCCAGCCGGTTTATCCTGTTGTACAGACGTCTTACCTGTAGAGTCCTGTCACTTATTTCTTCAAAGAAATCAACATTAATGCTTAACGGGATATGTGCAGCTTCCCTTTTCTTTTTTTTCTGTCCGTTAATGCAGGTGTTGAGACTTACCCGGTAAATCCAGGTTCTGACATCCGACTCCCCGCAGAACGAGTCATATCCTTTCCAAAGCCTAATCAGCACATCCTGAAAAAGGTCTTCCGCCTCCTCTCTGCTTCCGGAAAACATATAGCAGACGGTGTAGACAACAGTTTTGTGCTTTTCTATCAATCGGGTGAATTCCTGTTCCTTCTGTTCCATCGTGATTTCGAATTTCTATTATATTAGACAACAGACTATCTGAAAAAACTATAAATTATCTGTTATATTTTCGATTATCTTCTTCCCTTTTGCATATCTGATATGGCAATTCTCGACGCAATCAAGTGTGTTAATGCCATTGCTTGCAAGATTGTTCGTAACGGTTGGTGTAATGTGTTTTGCAATTAGCGATATTGGTTATTTTTCCGTTTTTGCAAAAGTCTTTAGTTGGTTTATAATAATTTCCAAATGGTAGCTGCTTTCGCCATATTTTTGACTTTACATAGAACTCCACATTCATGATTTGAACAATCGCTCAAAGTTCTTGTGCGTATTATCCTCTTTTAGAATGACAGTTTTTTGGGTAATACATTTTTCCCGTAAAGTCTCCAAAGCCAAATTCAATATCTCGCGTTCTGTTAATACCATAATTTATTCATTTTATAGTAATGTTCATTTTTTAATGAATACGGCAAACGTAATGAACATAAGTTGGATTACAAAGAGATTCGTTCATCTTTTTATAGTGTTCAACATTAGTGTCCCGTTAAATTTTAGTTTGTCTCATTTTTTAGAAACTAAAGATTTTAACTCCTTGAAATTGAAGAAAGAATAATTTCAATAGAACAACCAATATTGTAATCTTCATTTCAAGTTTGCTTATTTTATATTCGATTCTACTACTGATGCGATAAATTTTGTTTAAAAATCCAATTTTAGTTCATTGACATTTTGATTTAGAGTGAGCGGTTCCGGAACGTTGAGCAATTCTCTGATATCTCTCTTGGTGAGGAGCGATGCTCCAATGACTTTTG
>CASEAJ010000083.1 GCA_949285425.1 uncultured Porphyromonadaceae bacterium | reverse complement strand
TTTGTGTGGTTTCATACTCTTGAACTACTGATAGTTTAAAGGACATGCTGTAATCTTTTTGTGTGCGCTTAACATACTTTGTTTCTGTCTTTTCCATAATGTTACTTTTTTTTGTTGTAACGCTATTTCAGGACTAGACAATCCAACAAAAAAGGGAATGTATCACAAGTACATTCCCTTTCCTGTTTTTTCTTTGGCACAAACACCTATACCGGATAATTGCGCCGGCCAAACAAAATAGTACCAATACGGACCATTGTACTCCCCTCCTCTATCGCTATGAGATAATCATCCGACATACCCATGGAAAGAATGGAAAAACGGGAGTCATGTGGAAAGAACTCCTCCTTCACCCGGTCAAACAATTGCTTCAACCCGCGGAATTCAGCACGAATACGGTCGCGGTCGTCGGTGAATGTGGCCATTCCCATGAGGCCGCACAACGTGACATGTGACAGATCGGTACTTGCGGACAACGCCTCACGAAGTTCGAATTCGTTGAACCCGAACTTGCTTTCTTCCTGTGCAATGTGCATCTGAAGGAGACAGTTCACCTGCCGCCCTACTTTTGCTGCCTGACGGTCTATTTCGGCAAGAAGTTTCAATGAGTCAACACCATGAATGAGATCGACAAAGGGAACTATGTATTTTACCTTGTTTGTCTGCAAATGGCCTATAAAATGCCATGAAATATCTTTGGGCAGTGTTTCCTGTTTTTGGCACAACTCCTGTACTTTGCTTTCGCCAAAAATACGTTCGCCACATTCATACGCCTCGAGTATGGACTCGTTCGGATGAAATTTCGACACACAGACCAACTGCACATGTGCAGGAAGATGACTGCGAACTTCCGACAGATTTTCTTTAACAGCCATGTTGTGATTTTCTATTGTACAACGTATAAAACCTTGAAAGGAACTTACCTTTGTCACTTCGCCGTTTCATAGGGATATACATCCATGATGGTAGTTTCGGTAATAGAAGCCACTTCATAGTCGCCCATATAGGTTTCCATTCCTTTCACCAAACCATCAAGCGCATCCTTTATGTTTGCAGCCTGCACCATCATGGTTACTCCGGTACGTTTTTCAATGCCCTTTTCTTCATCTATGGTCAAGTAAAAGACCTTGCAACGATACCATTTATCCGCTTCTTCATCTTCACTCGGGAACAACTCGGCAATGCGAGATCGCTTGATGCCCGCCACCGAGAACTCTCCACTGATAAAGGGTTTCATCTCTTCAATAATACGCGCTTCAGCTTCGGTAAACGACAACGCATCAACCAGATAATTTTCATTCACACTGGCTATCTTGCCTTCTTCGGCCGTCTTTTCATATTTAATTTTACATTCAAACCAATTATTCATAATTCTGTCTTGTTTTTAAGTTTATCCTTATTTCATTTCCTTCTCATTACATGTTTCTTTCAAACAACGTGCCAACAGTTTGTTATAAGTATTCTCGCCACACAGATAATAGCGCAACACCAAGCTTCGAGGCATTATTTCCCTAATTGGAAAGTTAATAGTCTGCTGCAAGTTTGCCTGCCGAACGGCCGCATAGGCGGAACGCATGCGCTTATAATCATGTCGTGCCTTGAACACCATGACTGCATTGCTGAAACGTCCGGTAAGCAGCAAGTGAAACGCAGACAGATAGTCAAGAAAATAGCGCAGGAGCATGATCTTACGCCAGTCCCTTTCCGGCAAGTTTTTATACAGCATCAGCAGGTTGTTGCGGTAGTTAAGATAAGTCTTACGGGGACTTTCGACACTCAGCGTACCTCCACCCATGTGGTAGACCACACTTTGCGGCACACACACCACCCTGCGGCCCCGGCTCCGCAACCGCCAGCACAGGTCAATTTCTTCCATGTGAGCAAAGAAAGCCGCATCCAAGCCACCGGCCGCCCAAAAATCGGCTGCACGAACCAGCAGACACGCACCCGTAGCCCAAAAAACATCGGCAGTCGTGTCATATTGTCCTTTGTCTTCTTCCAGCACTCCCAGCACCCGGCCCCGACAAAACGGATAACCCCAACGGTCCATGTATCCGCCTGCGGCTCCTGCATACTCAAAATGAGTACGCTGGTGCCAAGAAAGAACCTTCGGCTGACAGGCCGCCACATCCGCATGCATATCCATGTAAGAGAGCATGGGTTGAAGCCAACCGGGTGTTACCTCAACATCCGAATTGAGCAAAAGATAGTAGTCCGAACCATTCAAACGCGACAACGCCCGATTGTACCCTTCGGCAAAACCATAATTACGGTCCAATACAAGGGTCTGAACAGACGGGAAATCACGTTCCAGCACTTCCAGCGAATGGTCTGTCGATCCGTTGTCTGCCACGACAATTTCCACATGGTCCGTCGGAGTATGCTGCAACAGAAACGGCAAAAACCTTTGCAGGTATGCCGCTCCGTTCCAATTCAATATGACAATAGAAAGTTTCAAAGTACAACGTTTTAGTGACTGAAATACTCGGATTACAAGCATTTCTCTTTTTCTGTTCCGTTGCCGGACTTTTCCCGTTTGTGTTTCCAACGCTTGTGTGTCCACAACCAATATTGAGGAGCCCGCTCAATGACCTGTTCAAGCATACGGCTATAACGTTCTGTAATTTCAAATTCCTGCATTTCCTTCGGCTCTAAGGCAATGGGAATCAGTTCACACTGATAATACCCACGTTTGAGGCGGGTGACCGATATGTAAAACACCGGATAGTCAAACTTGCGTGCCAATTGCTCCGTCCCAGTCAAGACAGGGGTG
Organism: uncultured Porphyromonadaceae bacterium; assembly: GCA_949285425.1. Taxonomy (GTDB): domain Bacteria; phylum Bacteroidota; class Bacteroidia; order Bacteroidales; family Paludibacteraceae; genus QVMH01. The sequence goes on along the minus strand of CASEAJ010000083.1, from coordinate 1,516 downwards.
TCCTGATGAAGGAATTCGGTCCAGTAATGGATATTGGCCGGGGATGGAGTCTGGTCCGAAAGCATCCCGAACATACACAACTGACCGTCACGTTTCAGGCGAACCATAGCACGCAGCACATCATGCTTTTCTATGTTTCTTGCTCCGAAACGTGTACGTAAATCGTACATGAAACGGTCAAATCCCTTGTTCTTCAAACGGCGGTAAACCTGATACACCGGCTTGTCGGGATAAAATTGCGAGAAACTGGAAGTCCACTCCCAGTTGCCGTAGTGCGAAGTCATCAACATGACACTCCTGCCCCGCGCATATTGCTCGGCTATCACCTCCCCGTTGACATATTTCATACGGCGGTTCATTTGCTTCTCACTCATATGCATCAGTTTCAACGTCTCTACAAACAAGTCGCAGAAATAACGGTAAAACCGACGTTCTATGGTGCGGCGTTCTTTCTCCGACTTGTCAGGAAAAGAATGGGCCAAATTCATCCGTGTCACCTGCTTGCGATAACCTACCACGTAGTAAAGAAGCACGTAACAAAAATCGGACAGGAGATAAAGCACCCGCAAAGGTAACCATGTAATCAGCCACGCAAAAGCATAGAAAACGTAATACATAAACGGTTGGCACTTACGGTTGTCCGTCATTCCTTTTCATACACGCCGATGGACACACCGTATTCGTATTCGCCTTCCAATATCAGCTGCAAATCTTCTTCCGCCAGTTGCATACCGTCTTTCCTGGCTGCCTTGCAAATGTAGTCGAACATTTCTTCTTCATCGATACTGGCTTCTTCGGCAGAATCTTCTTCTATATAACCTTTTTCATCGTAAAAGTCATATATCACATCCAACACATAATTTACGGTTTCCTCATCCACCCGTTCCTTTGCATCGTCAGGCAAAAAATCGAGAATATAAGCTACCGCTGCATCGTCGTCATATTCCAGCAAATCGTCTTCGTTCTGTTTCATAATTTCATTTTTTGTTTTTATATAATTTATGCGTCCAAAGATAAGACAAATTTAGTTCGAAAAGATAAGATACGGTAAAATTATTTCACCCCAGTGCCGGAACAGAAAAAGCAGGGTTTTCATGCCGACAAACATGGATTTGTCTTTTCAACGACCCATATTCTAACGTAAGTTCTGTATAAGAATAAAAATATTTCATGGAATGTTAATGGTACAATGATAAAAGTATTGGATGTATGGTGATATATTCCTGTGAATGCAGATTGAGGAAAGTCACTAAAATACTGACATAGGACCGGAAACAAGTTCCGGTAAAAGGGAATGTCATTGGTCCGTCTGCAGCATGTCGTGTGTTTATGCCTTTAAAGTTCTCTTTTCACCTAGGTGAAAAGAACGTCTCACATATGTGATACACGTGTCCCATATACGTGATACACGTGTATCACATACGTGAGACGATAACTTTGTGTCATTTAACGAATAAGGTTGACTTAAAATATCTTAATGCATAAAAGAGGTTGACTCAGATTTGACTTATGTTTA
>CASEAJ010000082.1 GCA_949285425.1 uncultured Porphyromonadaceae bacterium | reverse complement strand
GTGAAAAGAGAACTTTAAAGGCATAAACACACGACATCTTACTGACAAACCAATGACATTTCCCTTTCCCTTGAACATGTGTCAGACTATGTGTCAGGCTTCAGGTGAACTTTTTCTGCCTGCATTCACATGCATGTGTCACCATGCAGCCGACAATTATCGTTATCCGATGAATATCCGATGAAATATGTTTATTCTTATGCCGGACTCGCGTGTCGGATGGGCTTGATTGGTTTTTGCCGAATGCGGTTTGTCTTGTTTAAGGAAAATGCGGATGAACGTGAAAGGCAACGGGCGTTCCGTATGCTTTTATTCTTCGCAAGTCATTTCTCCGCAAATGTTTCTGCTGATAAGCGCTTTTACCTCTTCGGTCGACTCGTATTCGCCCAGCAGATACATGAGCTTGGTGACAATGGCTTCGGTGGTGATGTCGTATCCGCTGATGACGCCGGCATTTATCAGATTGAGGCTGGTTTCGTATCTCCCCATTTCTACCGAACCAATGCTGCAGGGAGTTTTGTTTACAATGATGATGCCCCGTTCCGTGGCGGCTTTCAGTGCGTTGTACAGCCATATGCGGCGTGGTGCATTGCCGGCTCCGAACGATTCAAGTACGACGGCGCGCAGGTGTGGAATGTTCAGTATGGCGTTGACCATTTCTTCGGTAATGCCCGGATACAGTTTCAGTATGGCTATGTTCTGGTTTGTCTTGGTCCGTATGTGCAACGGCTTTTCTGTTTCGGGGTAATGTATGGCTGATTGGAAATATTTAATATGTACACCGGCTTTGGCAAGTGGGGGATAGTTGTATGAGTTGAATGCGTTGAAATGCTCGGTGTTCTTTTTTGTGGTCCGGTTGCCTCGGAAAAGTGTGTCTTCGAAAAAGATACATACTTCGGGAACAATGGCTTTCCCGTTGCTGTCCTTGTCGGCGGCAATCTCGATGGAGGTAATCAGGTTTTCCTTGGCGTCCGATCGCAACATGCCGACAGGCAACTGGGCTCCGGTGAAAATGACCGGTTTGCTCAGGTTTTCAAGCATGAAGCTGAGAGCCGAAGCCGAGTAGGCCATGGTGTCGGTTCCGTGCAGAATGACGAAGCCATCGTAAAGGTCGTAGTTGTCGCGTATGGTGAGGGCCAGTTTTTCCCACAATGGCGGATGAACGTCAGATGAATCGATGAGAGGCAGAAAAGGTATGCAGTGGATATGGATGCCGGTCTGTTTCAGTTCCGGCATGAGTTCTTGCAGGCGATCAAAATCAATGGGGCGCAACGCTCCGGTGTTGGTGTCTTCGGACATGCTGATGGTGCCTCCGGTAAATATCAGTAGTACTGCTTTCTTCTCGCTCATGTCATTTTGTTTGAAAAACGCTGCAAATATAGTTTATTTTTTGGGAATGATTGTCAAAATGCCATGATATATATGCTAAACAAGTATGATAGAGCTGGTTTTGAGAGGCAAATGGCAAATGATTCTATGTGCGGTGAAGTAATAAAATTCAAATTTAAGCGCTAAATATTTTATGAATGAAAAGTGTTGATGAATTATTTTTGTACTTTTGTAAACCTTTTTTAGGGGAAATGATCAATTGTTTTTACAGGACATATAAAAAACTTCGATGCCGGTGCGTCGCCCGCCATAGCTATGGTTTCGGTGTGCATTCGCCCTATATGTATCATTTTACAAGGTATGTGGTTTATGAACATAATCCGTTTTATGTTTATGAAACGATAGAGGCTTTGCGTGCCTCGCTGAGGAGGCGTGCGGATAAGGTGAGTGTGGGGGCTGACGGAGTTGGAAAGACGAACCCGAAAGAACGGCGGCTGAAGGATATCGCCCGGACGGATTTGTTGCCGGTGAAGTACGCGCAACTGTTGTTTCGTGTGGTCCGATTTTGCCGTTGTAAGACTTTGTTGGAGTTGGGTACCTCTTTGGGGGTGACGACGGCTTACTTGGCTTCGGCAGCAAAAACCGGAAAATGCCTGACCATCGAATGTGAGCCGGAGGTGGCTTCGGTGGCGCTTGAAAATTTGAAGACGTTGCGTTTGGAAAATGTGGAGTTGCTTCAGGGAAACGTGGACGATAAATTGCCGGAAGTGCTTGCGGAACTCGATGCGCTTGACTTTGTTTTTATAAATGTAGGCTGTAAGGCAGACGATGTGTGGAGGTACTTTGAACTGTGTGCAGGCAAGGCCCGTTCGGGAAGTGTGATTGTTGTGGCTGATATTTACGGGACGAAAGAAATGGAAAAAGTGTGGAAAAAGATAAGGGAGTACGGACGGGTGACCTCGACCATTGATTTGGGGCGTTTGGGGATGGCCTTTTTCAATACGGACTTGCATCGGAAGAATTACCGCATGTGTCTGTAGCAAGTGTTGGAATTTACGATGGCGGATTTGAAAAAACGATTTAGACAATGAAGATATATACAAAAACAGGAGATAAAGGTCAGACGAGTTTGATTGGAGGCAAAAGAGTAGCCAAGGACGATGTGCGGTTGGAGGCGTATGGCAATGTTGATGAACTGAATTCGTGGGTCGGACTGCTTGTGTCGGAACTGTCGGATGGAAATGACAGGACTTTCTTGCTCAAAGTGCAGAACACCTTGTTTGATTTGGGCTCTACGCTGGCACTTGATGTGGCAGATGGAATGGCCGAAAAATACGGCATTGTGTTCCCTTCTTCGCATGTGTCGCTGCTGGAAGCTGAAATAGACCGGTTGAGTGAGACACTTCCGCAACTCAAATCGTTTGTATTGCCGGGGGGCTCGCGGCAGGCGGCTTTGTGCCATGTGTGCCGCACGGTCTGCCGGAGAACGGAGCGGAGCATATATGCGGTGAAAACGGTGCTTGAAGTGAGTGATGAAGTGCTGGCATATGTAAACCGCCTGTCCGATTATTTCTTTGTTTTGGCCCGTAGCATGAATGGAAAGGAAGGAAGTGAAATATTTTATGTTAAATCCTAATACTTTGGATTTTTTTTTTACTTTTGCAACCATTAAATAAAAAATTATTACGAATTAACACCGTCAGAGCGTTTGATAGCCGATGCGTCAACGGGAGACGGCAGTTATATATTTAACGATTAAACATAAAATAGAGTTATGTATTGGACGTTAGAGTTGGCATCGAAAATAGAAGATGCTCCATGGCCTGCAACGAAAGATGAATTGATCGATTATGCGGTACGATCGGGTGCTCCCCTTGAAGTGATAGAAAATTTGCAGGAAATAGAAGATGAAGGGGAAATTTATGAATCGATAGAAGATATTTGGCCTGACTATCCAACCAAAGAGGATTTCTTTTTCAACGAAGAAGAATATTGACACGAAGTGTGTTAAAAATGTATTCCGGGGCTTGAATCTTACGTTCGTGTGTGTTAAATATGCCTTTGGACACAATTTTTCTTGGCTTTTTTAGTTTTATTACAAAAACAAGTCGGATATGATTCGAAAGTAAGAATCGGAGATAACGGATGATCTGTATGAAAAAAGTTCTTTTAAGTGTTGTATTGTCGCTTTTTTGTCTGATCGAAACCGTTGCCCAACGTGATTTTCAAATGAGTCAGTACGTCTTTTTTCCGGCTGCGGTGAACCCGGCTTTTGCCGGAGAAAAAGACATGATGCAAGTGGTTGGAATGCACCGGATGGATTTTTTAACGGCAGGAAGTGGAATCCAGACGACCAATGTGGGGGTGAATATGCCGTTCGGCAAAGGCGTGCATCTTCATGGTGCAGGTGTCCGGTTTGTGAATATGGTGAGGGGAAGTTTCTGGAGTGACCAGAATGCGTATTTGCAGTATGCTTACAAATATGATTCTCCGATAGGACGGTTTGGTATAGGAGTCGATGTGGGTTTCTTCAATTCCCGGATTGATGGGACGAAAGTGGTTCCGAAACCGGAAATGCCTTCCGAAGGAGAAGATGGCGGTTATCATGATGATTCGGATGACAAGGTGCCGAAGACCGATGTGTCGGGCATGTCGTTTGATTTGAATGTCGGTGTGATGTACTCTTTTGACAATGGCTATGCAGGGCTTGCGGTAACGCATGTGACCCAACCCAAACCGGAGGTTGATGAGAGTTTTACCGATACCATTCACACGGGGCTGAACTTCATGGCAGCTTATGAATATAAGATACCTGACACGAAATTGGTTCTGAAACCTCACACGTTGCTGAAAACCGACTTTGTGTTTTGGGATTGGAATGTTGGGGCGCTGCTGGAATATAATGAGAAATTTTGGGGAGGCCTCTCATATCGTTGGGGAACTTCGGTGGGAGTGGCCGTGGGCATGAATGTGTTTGGCGGATTGTCGGCCGGCCTTTTGTACGATTTGCCCACTACGCGTATGATTAACACGGTGGGTTCGGTTGAGTTGGTGCTGGAGTATAACTTTGAGGTTCTGTTGAACAAACATGATAAAAAATATAAAAGTATCAGGATTTTATAAACCGTGTTCTTTATAGTCTTTTTTTGAAAATACTACTGATGCGATAAATTTTGTTTAAAAATCCAATTTTAGTTCATTGACATTTTGATTTAGAGTGAGCGGTTCCGGAACGTTGAGCAATTCTCTGATATCTCTCTTGGTGAGGAGC
>CASEAJ010000081.1 GCA_949285425.1 uncultured Porphyromonadaceae bacterium | reverse complement strand
GAAGAAATGGACACAGCCTATTCATAACTGGGGGTTGATTATGAACCAATTTATGCTTATTTTTGAAAACAGAATCCAGATATAAGAATAAACTTACAGCTGAATCCTGTTTCCATTTACACAAAATTTTGGACAGTGTCTGGATAAACCATTAATAGGCATAAATGCAAAACAAATCATCATGTCATACACTAAAAACAAACCTATGAAAACAAAAACTCTATTATGCGCTGTTGCATTCATTTTCTGCTGCACAGTTTCGGCCAAAGGAATGATAATGGACACCATTCCTTACACACCGTTGGACACCCTCCCCTACATACCAACGGATACTATCCCTAACATACCGACGGACACCGTCCCAAGCACACCAACGGATACTATCCCCAACATACCGCCAGACACCGTCCCAAGCATACCGACGGATCCGGAAGAACCGCAAAATCCCCCCATCGAAATACTGGGAAGCGACACGATTTTTTACGTAAAAGGAGAGTGCCTGCCCGATACGGACGTTTCCGATGCTTCGCTTTCATTCCGACTGGAGAACAACATTTTATACATTGACGGAACCATCGAGGCGAATTGTTGCGGAGTGCATCATCTTGTTTTCTTCATCATGCCGGACTCCATCTCCATACAGGTCTCTGACGAAGGGGAACTATGCGACTGCAGTTGCCTGTATGCCGTGCACGAGCAAATAGAAGGTTGTGAGGGCAAAGAATATATATTAGGATTCAAAAACAAAAACACGGGAACGGAAAAAACCATTAGCTTGGAAGCAGAAGACAAGACCGTTGTTCCACTCCATCCGGGCAGACCTGCCTTCACCGTCACCCAACCGGAACGCAACACACTCTGCATTGTCACAACCGAAGGAGATTCGTTCGACCTGAAGATATACGATCTGTCGGGGAAGGTGCAGCAAGCCATGCAAGGGAAAAGCGGGGAACACATCAACATTACCTCCCTGCCTGCCGGGGCATATATGTTGACCGTAAACGACACCGCCGTACAGAAATTCATCAAACAATAGCGACTTAAACCCAAATCGGTCATTAGGACGTTCAGTTCTTGTTTCACTTGTGAGGGGCTTCTCTTTTTGCCTGTTTTTGGTTCCCTGCCGGTGCTTTGCCGCCCCGTGTCTTGGCACATAGTCCGCTATGCGCCTGCGATGCGGAACGTCAAATCCCTCGGCATGAAACTAAAAATAGGGCAAAACCTAATGACCGATTTGGGTTAAAAGCTGTTATGAACTAAAACACTTCTTACATTCGCCCTGCGTGTGTCAAGAACCGCCTTTACAAGAACAGCCGCCCCTGTTTGGGGGGCGGCTGTTCTTATAAAGATTACACTATACATGTGCGGGCGGTTGTACTTTTAACCCAAATTTGAGAATACACTCTCCACACTTAATAGACAGGTTCACAAGCTTTATCAATCGTCCACACGTATGAAATCGTAATTCTTGTCAAAACGCAATTCCAGAAGATTGGAAAGGGTGACTTCATATCTTCTCCCATCCTTTTCTATCCTTGTAACAAACGCTTTCGGGAAATTTTGCGTCACGTACGCAACAATCTTGTCGTGCACAATGCCAGCGGGCACTTCTCTGTCTTTGCAATCCACTTCGAGCCATTCCCCATCCTTTGAGAAATCGACTTCCGTTCCACTGACAAACATGAGTTCGTATTTTTTTGTCAGGTCATAGTCTATCTTGATATACGACAGTTCTTCGTTTGAAAAATATGTCCCTACAAAATCCTGTGCCTTACCTGGCAATTCTCCGATATCCGTTGTTACCGTATCTCTCGCTGTGCAATGAGACAAAAACAACACCGTTAAAAACAATCCGATATATTTTACCATAATCACTAACTACATTTATTATTAATACATTTTTTTACTTATTAGTCATCTAAACCGATGAAATCAAAATTCCTGTCAAAATATAAATCCAGACGGTTGGACAGTTCTACTTCGTATTTCTTTCCATCCTTTTCTATCTTGGTAATGAAAGCATCGGCAAAGTTCTGGCGAACATACAATGCAATCTTTTCAGGAATGACTCCGGCGGGCACTTCGGAACGTTTGCAGTCGATATCTTTCCAAATGCCATCTTCGGTGAAATCAATTTCAGTTCCACTCACAAAAACCACATCGTAGGTAGTGGTAAGAATCTCTTCATCTATCTTGATGTATGAAATCTTTTCACTCGGGAAATAAGCACTTATCAGTTCCTTGGCCTTTAACGGAAGTCTTTCCACATCTTTAGTCACAACATCATTTGCCGTTGCAAACTGGAAGGCAAACAAACCTGCCAATACAAACAAAATGTTTCTTTTCATAATTCTACACATTTTTAATAATTAAACACTCTTATCTTTTAAATTACACGACAAAGTTCATACACAATTTGGGAAAGAAACGGGAATAACCGACACAATGCCACTATTTTGCAAATTTTAACTCAAATTCATGCTGTGTGGTAAACCGATAGTGCACGTCGATATGATACAGAGCGCAAATGGACTTGACAATGGCCAGTCCCAAGCCGGAAGATGCGGCACCGGCATGCTTGCCCGAATGGTAAAAGCGGTCGAAGATACGTTCGCCGTCAAGCGGCTCTTCGCCGGTATTCATCACAGACAAAGTGTCGGACGTAGTCATCACCGTAATTGTACCATGCGCCGGAGTATGCACAAAAGCGTTTTTCAACAAATTGGAAACAAGCACCTGCGACAGATTCTCGTTCATGCTGGCCCACAGAACAGACTTTTCTTCAAATGAAAATACGATATGCTTGTCCGTATAAATCTCCATAAAGTCGTCCGACAGGTCGACTACCAGTCCGGATATATTGACACGCTCCACATCCTGAAACTGGCAGTTGTCTATACGCGAAAGCAACAGCAACGACTTGTTCAGTTTCACGGCACGGTTCAAGGTAGTGTATATTTCGGCCACATCCGAAAGCAGTTTCTCGGTCATGCCCGGCTGTTGGGCCATCAATTCCAGCTTGTTTTGTGCTACGGCCAAAGGGGTCTGCAATTCATGCGAGGCATTTTCAATGAACTGTTTCTGCTGCTCATAAGCCTGCAGATTGCGGCGGCTCATCGACAGAGTGGCTTCGTTCAGCTGACGGAACTCCACAATCTGCGTCTTTATGTGCTGTTCCGGAATGGGCTTGCCCGGCACAATCGAATCGAGCCACACCAGCAATTTCTGCAAGGGCCTGAAACTTTGCTTCAATATCCATCCGTTGCCAATGATGCTGCACAAAAGCAGCGACACATAAAGGACAAACAAGTAAACACACAGCGTTTCTATCATATCATCGCGTTCAAGTGTCGACATGCTGATTTCCAATTCATAAAAACGATCATCCGAAGCCCGGAACAACGACTTGTAGACTCTCACCGGAATATGTTCATCGCCCTCCGGAAAATACAGCAACGTGTTTTCCCAACTGGATTCATATTCTTCGGCCTCTTCATCGGTCAGCGGACGAATCGTATAGCGGTCAAACGTCGTTTCGTAAGGAACATTCAACAACTCGGGTTGCTGCAAGGCTTTTTTGACAAACACATCGCGATAGTTGCGAAGCATGTCGTCCGTCTCATCTGTTATCTCATAATGAATGGCCAAAAAGAAAGACACTCCCCACACACCTATCAGAAAAAACAGAAGTGCCGAGAGTTTCATGTTTGTGTAATGAAGTAGTTTCATTGCTCGTCCGCTTAGTGTTAAGTAATCCGTAAAAATTAAACGATACTGTTTTCAGTAACTCATCTTTTGTTTCATACCGTTGAAACACCGCACTTTTTTCGTGCCTCACTCTCCCTGCACAACCAATTTATAGCCGAACCCGTACACGGCCTTGACTTGCGGAACCGCACCGGCCTGCTTCAACTTCTTGCGCAAATTCTTCACCTGAGAATAAATGAAGTCCAGACTGTCGGCCTGGTCTATATTGTCACCCCAAACCGATTCGGCCAATGCCGTCTTATAAATCAGACGTTCCGGATTGACCACAAAATAATAGAGCAGGTCAAACTCCTTCCGGTTCAGCACCAGTTCCTTTCCATCCACATAAGCCACCCGCTTATCCGGGTCAAGACGCAAGTTTTCCACGACTATGCTCGTATCGCCTCCGGCCTGCTTGCGACGGACCACCGAACGTATGCGCGCATTCAGTTCCGCCAAATGAAAAGGTTTGGCCAGATAATCATCCGCCCCCAAATCCAAACCGGCCACCTTGTCATCAATGGAGTCTTTTGCCGAAATAACCAGCACGCTTTCCTTCTTGTGCATTTTCTTCAACTCGGCCAAAACATCCAGACCGCTACCACCCGGCAACATGATGTCGAGCAGCACACAGTCATAGTCATAGGCACCTATCTTGTCCAACGCTTCGTTGTAATCGGAAGCACATTCCACCACATACTTTTCCTGCTGAAGGAAATTTCTGAGAGTGGCCTGCAAGTCTTTATCGTCTTCAACCAATAGTATTTTCATAAAAAAAGCCAAGCATGAGAGCTTGGCGACAAAAATAGCGATAAATCTGGAAAGAAACGGTAATCCTTAGAAGTCATCATGTTTTATCCGGTCCGTCCAAAGGCTTTTCCGGCAAATGGAAATGCAGGGCATCGTCCATCCAAATGGCATCGTTGTCGAGCATAAAACGCACCACCTGCATCAATTCCTCCTCCCGGTGCCCGGTGGATTTGACCAGCCCGGTCATGGTGAGGGGCTTTTCCGACAACGCCTGCAATATGAGGGCATGAAGCGTGGTAAAATCGGCCTGGTCCGCTCCCCCTTTCCGTGAACGGCGACACACATCGCAAACGCCACAAGGCTTCGCATCTTTTTCTCCAAAATAGGCCAGCAGCATGCGGCTTCGGCAAATGTGGGTTTCCTGTGCATAATCCAGCATGTGCATAATGCGCCGTTCATAACGTTCACGGCGTTTTTCATACACCTCACGCCCCAACACAACCCGGTCCGTTTCCTCCCTTTCGCGTGTCAGACTTAGAAAAGGCGTCTTCCGGCGGGGTATGTACTGTATGATACCCTCCCGGGCCAGTTGAACCAGCTGCTGATACACCTCGTCGCGCGTCCACTGCAACCGGCCGGCCAATATGTCTTCATTGATGTAGGCCGGCTCCGTAAACAAACCTGTGTACGAACGGAGCAACAGGTGTATGAGTCTCTCCTGCTGCGGGCTGTTACGGTAATCATACAGTTCATCTTTTGTCACCCTGAAAAGTACTCTGGAAGCATTGTCCTGTTCATCGGTCAGTTCCAGATAACCGGCCTGCTGCAATATTTTCAGCGCGTTGTATGCCTGCAAGAGCGGCAAGTGGAATTTCGTGCAGAAATCACCTATTTCGAAGGCAAAGACAGCATCCAAGCCCGACCCCACACCAATCTGCAGATAATTGCCCAAAGCCTCATAAACTTTCAACACCATGTCCTTGGGAGGAAAAGCATCAGCTATCCTCTTTTTCAACTTTGCCGCATCACTTCCTTTATACAACAGCACAGCATAGGCCCGCAATTCATCGCGACCGGCCCTACCCGCCTCCTGAAAATAGGCTTCAAGCGAATCGGGCAAATCCATGTGGATTACCGTACGCACATCCGGCTTGTCAATACCCATGCCGAAAGCATTGGTCGACACGATGACACGGGTCTCACCCGTCTTCCAACGCCGCTGCACCGCATCCTTTACATCATCGTTCAAGCCCGCATGAAAAAATTCGGCCGATATTCCGTTACGAAGCAACAATTCGGCTATCTCTCGGGTACGTTTGCGGTTGCGTACATACACCACCGAAGTGCCCGGCACCCTCTCCAATATGTCAAGCAGCTGTTTTTCCTTGTCCTCGGTTGTGCGGACAACATAGGTCAGGTTCTCCCGTTGAAAACTTTTGCGAAAAACACGCTTTTCCTTAAACAGAAGTTTCTCCTGTATGTCCTCCACCACTTCGGGAGTAGCAGTGGCCGTAAGTGCCAGTACCGGAACATCGGGCAGCAATTCACGCACATCGGCTATACGCAAATAGGACGGCCGGAAATCATATCCCCACTGCGAAATGCAGTGCGACTCATCCACCGCCAGCAGACACACCTCCGCCTGCTTTATCTTTTCCATGAAAACCGGGGTGGAAAGTCTCTCCGGAGAGACATACAAGAATTTGTAGGCCCCGCACAGACAGTTGTCGAGCGTGAGCAGTATGTCCTGCCGGCTCATCCCCGTATAGATGGCAGCAGCCGGTATCCCCCGGTTCTTCAGGTTCTCCACCTGATCTTTCATCAGCGCAATCAACGGAGTGACCACCACACACACACCTTCCATGGCCATGGCCGGCACCTGAAATGTCAGCGACTTTCCTCCTCCCGTAGGCATCAGCCCTAACGTGTCTTTGCCTGCCATGATACTTTGGATGATATCGGCCTGCAACGGCCGGAAACCATCATATCCCCAGTAACGCTTCAATATGTCGAGATACTGCTGCATAAAACTCTCTTTCAGCAACCGTTTTTCATTGACGGTTACAGCATACAAAGGTAATAAAATATCACCGACAACAAGCAGACGGCGGACCAACCGCAAGCGGTCGTTCGAAAGCACTGTATGTCTCCTATGCAAAAAAAACGAGGACGTATCCCTCGTGGGGTCACGCCTCGTTTTAGTACATGTCAGCCTGTCAGGTTTTGCATGTGGAGGGAAACGCATAAAAACCGCCACACATGCCACAGCGGTCTATCCCTTCTTTTCCGAATCGGACTCATCCACCACTTCTATCAGAAAACTTACAGGACGAAAACCATCATTGCATGAAATCATGGCCGAACGTCCGTTTTTCATCCAACCGTCATACAAGTCGGTCGCGCCATGTGCCAGGGCCATGACAAAAGGAGATACGCTTTGCCAGGCACTCTCACAAAAGCCTTGCGGTTTTTCCCAGCCATTGGCAATGAACACCTGCCCTTCTTCCACATTGCAAGCATGTTCAATCGGGTTCTCGTAACGTTCCATCAAGTCCTTATAACAAGCCTTGCGCATCACCGTAATTCTAATTTTTCTCATCATATTCCCGTTTTTCATTTCCATTCCTAATGCGTCAATTCCCAAAAAGCAACCGCCGAGGCAGCCGCCACATTGAGCGAATCCACACCGTGCGCCATGGGTATCTTCACCACATAGTCCGCATCGGCAATCGTCTCAGCCGGCAAACCATCCCCTTCTGTTCCCAATACGACAGCCAAACGCGGCTCTGCCTTCAAAGACGGATGATCCAGCGGTATAGACTGTTCGGAGAGTGCCATGGCTGCCGTACGGAATCCCCATCTGGACAGTTCACACAGCGGAGCATCAAGCCAGGTCCAGGGAATCAGGAATACAGAACCCATCGACACCCGTACCGCCCGGCGGTTTAACGGGTCGCACGAATTACGGGTGAGCAGCACTCCATCCATGCCCAATGCCGCCGCCGAACGGAAAATGGCTCCGATATTAGTCGTATCCACCACCCCATCAATCACCACCAGGCGTCGGGCCTGTCTGCATACTTCCTCCACACTCGGTGGCACAGGACGACGCATGGCACAAAGCACCCCCCGCGTCAAGGCATACCCCGTCAGTTCGGCCAGCAAATCACGTTCACCCGTATAAACGGGAATGTCTGCACAACGTGCTATGATATCAGCCGCATCGCCGGCTATATGCTTCCGCTCGCACAAAAGAGCCAAGGGTTCGTAGCCGGCTTCCAAAGCCACACGAATCACCTTCGGACTTTCCGCTATAAAAATGCCTTTGTCCGGTTCCAACCGATTGCGCAACTGGGCCTCAGTGAGGGTTGCAAACAGTTCAACCCCAGGATGTCCGAGAGAAGAAATTTCTATTACAGCCATTCATTCTTTTTGTTTACGAAGACAAAGATACGCAAATATATGACAATGGTCACAGCATGGCATATAAGATGGGGTCTATAAATTCCCCGCCAAATGCAAAATGCCAAATACAAAAAGGAGTGAAACCACCTTGAGTTTCACTCCTTTCCTTTATCGATTGTTTACGACACTTATTTCACCTCTTCAAAGTCAACGTCGGTCACGTCATCTTGTGCGTTGCCCGATTTCTGGCTTTGTTGCTGTCCGCCGAAGTTGGCTCCTTGCTGCGGGCCGGCTTGCTGAGCATTCTGAGCATTGTACATTTCCTGACTTGCAGCCTGGAACACACTGTTCAGTTCATTGGTAGCGGCATCAATGCCGGCCAGGTCTTGAGCCTTATGAGCGTCTTTCAGCTTGTTCAACGCAGCTTCAATCTGTCCTTTCTTGTCGGCAGGAAGTTTGTCGCCAAACTCGCTCAACTGCTTTTCCGTCTGGAATATCAAGCTGTCGGCATGGTTCAGTTTGTCGATTCTTTCCTTTTCCTTGGCATCGGCTTCCGCATTGGCGGCGGCTTCGTCTTTCATCCGCTTGATTTCGGCTTCGCTCAAGCCAGAAGATGCTTCAATACGGATTTTCTGTTCCTTGCCGGTAGCCTTATCGCGGGCCGAAACATTCAAAATACCGTTGGAATCGATATCGAATGTCACTTCAATCTGCGGTTCGCCACGACGGGCCGGCATAATGCCATCCAAGTGGAAACGGCCGATAGTCTTGTTCTGGGCAGCCATAGGACGTTCACCTTGCAAGATATGTATTTCTACCGAAGGCTGGTTGTCGGCAGCCGTTGTAAAGGTTTCGGTCTTCTTCGTAGGTATGGTAGTGTTGGCTTCAATCAGTTTGGTCATCACACCACCCATGGTTTCAATACCCAACGAAAGCGGAGTTACATCGAGCAACAGCACGTCTTTTACTTCACCGGTCAGCACACCACCCTGGATAGAAGCTCCCACGGCAACCACTTCATCCGGATTGACACCTTTTGACGGAGCCTTGCCGAAGAATTTTTCAACAGCCTGCTGAATGGCAGGGATACGGGTTGAACCTCCTACCAAAATCACTTCATCGATATCGCCCACGCTCAATCCGGCGCTTTGCAGAGCCGTCTTACACGGAGCAATGGTACGCTGTACCAGGTCGTCTACCAGTTGTTCAAATTTGGCACGGGTCAGTGTGCGTACCAAGTGGCGGGGCACACCATCAACCGGCATAATGTAAGGCAGGTTGATTTCCGTAGAAGTTGTGTTTGACAATTCTATCTTGGCCTTTTCGGCTGCTTCTTTCAAACGTTGCAGGGCCATCGGGTCTTTGCTCAGGTCCACACCGCTGTTTTCGTTCTTGAATTCGTCCACCAGCCAGTTGATAATACGCTGGTCAAAGTCATCACCTCCCAGGTGCGTATCACCATCGGTCGATTTCACTTCGAAAACACCGTCGCCCAATTCAAGCACGGACACATCGTGTGTACCACCACCGCAGTCGAACACCACGATTTTCATGTCCTTGTTTGCCTTGTCCAGACCATAGGCCAAAGCGGCCGCAGTCGGTTCGTTCACAATACGTCTCACGGTCAGTCCGGCAATTTCACCGGCTTCCTTCGTAGCCTGACGCTGAGAGTCGTTGAAGTAGGCAGGTACGGTAATAACAGCTTCCGTCACTTCCTGGCCGAGGTAGTCTTCAGCCGTCTTTTTCATCTTCTGCAGAACGATGGCTGAAATTTCCTGCGGTGTATACAGACGCCCGTCGATGTCGACACGCGGCGTGTTGTTTTCGCCTCTTGCCACTTTATAGGGCACACGTTTTATTTCTTCCTGCACCTGATCCCAGGTTTCCCCCATGAAACGTTTGATGGAGAACACCGTACGGGTCGGGTTGGTTATGGCCTGACGTTTTGCCGGGTCACCTACCTTGCGTTCGCCGCCATCCATGAATGCGACAACCGAAGGAGTCGTACGTTTACCTTCGCTGTTGGCGATAACGATAGGTTCGTTACCTTCCATTACGGCCACACAAGAGTTTGTTGTTCCTAAGTCTATTCCAATAATCTTTCCCATAATTGATATGTTTTAATTTTTTTGTTTTCTGTTGTTTGTTTCCTCACTTTTTACAAAGGATGTGCCAAGCGGAAAATACAGGGTTGCACCCCCTAACCGGCTGACAAAAGGAACACAGAGCGGTGACGTTGACTGACAAACGACTGACAAAAATACCGTTTTTGTCACTTTTCGCAGCAAACCGGGTCATGCCATGGGGCGGCATACGCGCATAGGACACACAAAAGCCGTCCGTTTTTCTACAGGTACGGAATAATTTTTCCGTACGCACGGATACAGAATTGCGCACGTACGGAAAAAACATTGCACCGTAACGAAATTGAGGGGAACCGGGGACGACACAACCGACCTGAAGAAAACGTCCTGCACACATGCAAGGAGTTTCATCGATTTGCCGGCCCATGTTTTGCGTTTTTCCGGCGAATATTCTACGACCCACAACTATGAGTTGTACAACCCATAACTATGAGTTGTACAACCCATAACTGTGAGTTGTACGACCCATAATTGTGAGTTATATAACCCATAACTATGAGTCGTAGAATATTCGCTGGAAAAAAGACAAACCTATAAGGTGAAGCCGGGCAATAAAAACTCACGGAGAGGAAAAAATGTTACCTTTGCAGCAGTAATAGGAACACGCAAATATAGAGAAGAGATGGCATTGGCATATCTGGGCATAGGAACCAATTTGGGAGACAAGGCTGAAAACATAAACCGGGCCGTAGAACTGGTGGAACGACAAGTGGGCAGGGTGCTCGCCGTGTCGACGCTTTACGAATCGGAGCCGTGGGGGTTTGTCTCGGAACACCGCTTTGCCAACGTGGCGTTGCTGGCCGAAACCGATCTGTCGCCGGAAAGGCTGCTCGCCGAGACACAGGCCATCGAGCGCATCATGGGCAGGGAAAGCAAGACAACGGCCGGCTACACCGACCGCATCATCGATGTGGACATTCTTTTTTACGACGGGCTGACCGTGGAGAGCGAGATACTGAAAATCCCGCATCCGTTATTGGCAGAGCGGGATTTTGTCGTAATTCCTATGGCCGAAATAGCTCCGCAGTTCATACACCCCACACTGCACAAGAGCATGGACGAACTGGCGGCACGCTACCGGTAAACAACTGTCATTTTGCATCGGCCGAATGATAATCGGCAAGCAAGGTACGGGCCTTTTCATAGTCCTTTTCCAGCACATACAGCTTCAAGCCATCGTCTATGTCCTTGAACATGGGATAAAGCTCGACCACCTGCTCGTTGCCTATGAAACACTGAATGCCGTTCGACTTCAACACTTCGCTGTCCAGATTTGCACCGACTACGTTTTCATAGTCTTTTAATGCTACAACTTTATCTTCCATAATACTTGTAATTAAATTTGTTTGCCTTTTGTATTGTTATAACAACTTTTTGACCGAGTTTGTTTATGATTGGAAGAACTTTTCCTACTTTTACGGCGTTATTTTTTCCTTCAAAGGCCCAAAAGCCGTTTGAGCTATATCTTTAACATAACAATTTACTTATTAGCAGCACTCGACATGAAAATTTACAAATTTGGAGGCGCATCCGTACGTTCGGCGGAAGGTATCCGCAACATTGTCAACATAGTGTCGGCCGAACCCGACGACCTGTTTATCGTCATTTCGGCCATGGGCAAAGTGACCAATGCCCTGGAGTCGGTTCTGGAACATTTCATGAAAGCCGACCGGGCAAGCGCACTGAAAAAGCTGGAGGAAGTGGAAACATACCACTACGGCATTATCGACGAGCTTTTTGGTGACAAGGCACAACGCAGCGTGGCGGCTCCGCTGTTTGAAGAGATAAGGGATTATCTGTCGACCGGAGT
This sequence comes from uncultured Porphyromonadaceae bacterium, assembly GCA_949285425.1. Taxonomy (GTDB): domain Bacteria; phylum Bacteroidota; class Bacteroidia; order Bacteroidales; family Paludibacteraceae; genus QVMH01. Next base: position 41,429 of record CASEAJ010000081.1, on the reverse strand, counting down.
GGGCGACGACTATGACCGTTGCTACGACCGCCTTGTTTCGTACGGCGAAATCATCTCCACCACCATCATTTCGGCCTACCTGAAACAACAGGGCATTGAAAACGTATGGCTCGACATGCGCAAGCTGATACAGACCGACAGCAACTTCCGCGAAGCTACGGTCCGCATGGAGGAATCGCAAAAACACCTGCGGCAGGCTGCCGACTTCTCGAAAAGCCGCATCTACATAGGGCAGGGTTTCATCGGAGCCAACCATCAGGGCGACCCCACGACTTTGGGACGCGAAGGTTCGGACTACACAGCTGCCGTAGCAGGCAACCTGCTCGACGCCGAAAGCGTAACCATTTGGAAAGATGTGCCCGGCATACTCAATGCCGACCCGCGTATCTTTGCCGACACGGTGCTCATTCCCGAACTGACCTATCTCGATGCGGTGGAACTGGCCTACAGCGGGGCACAGATCATTCATCCCAAAACAATAAAGCCACTTGAAAACAAGGAAATTCCGTTGTACGTCCGCCCGTTCGGCAATCCGCAAGGCAGAGGCTCCGTCATAAAGGCCACAACCGACCGGCCGGTAAACACCCCAGTACTCATTCTGCGCAAGAACCAGGTATTGCTTACGCTCCGTCCACGCGATTTTTCTTTTGTCATGGAAGAAAGCCTGTCGAAAATTTTCAACATCATAAACAAACACAGGCTGAAAGTATCGCTCATCCAAAGTTCTGCCATAAGCATATCGGTAAGTGTGGACAACTCGCGCTACCTGCCCGGTGCATTGGATGAACTGGGAAACGAATTTAAGGTGAGCTACAACACCGGCATGGAGCTGCTGACCATTCGGGGCATCAATCCGGAAGTGGAACAAAAAACCACGGAAGGCCGGGAAATTCTACTTGCACAACGAACCCGACGCATCGGACGGTTCTTAATGAAGGGACTGCCCGAGTAGACATTGACAGGCTGGAAGCGACGGACAATCACGCTGCCTGCCAAAAGCCCCATACCACTGTTGACAACAACAAGAAAGGCGACCCTTGAAGGGGTCGCCTTTCTTGCTTATTCTGCAACAGCTGACTAATCAGCGAATTTTGCCTTGATATACTCTCTGTTCAAGCGTGCAATATGTGTAATGGAAATGGCCTTCGGACATTCTGCAGCACAAGCTCCTGTGTTGGTACAGTTACCGAAACCAAGTTCATCCATTTTCGAAAGCATGGCCTTCACACGACGTTTGGCTTCAACCTTGCCTTGAGGCAGCAATGCCAGTTGGCTTACCTTGGCCGAAACGAACAACATGGCCGAACCATTCTTGCAAGCAGCGGCACAAGCGCCACAACCGATACAGGCGGCTGCGTCCATAGCTTCATCGGCTGCAGCTTTCGGAATAGGTATGGCATTGCCATCGGGTACCCCACCGGTGCTTACCGAAACGAATCCACCGGCCTGCATGATTTTATCGTAAGCCGAACGGTCTACCATCAAGTCCTTGATAACCGGGAAACCGGCCGAACGCCACGGTTCGATGGTAATGGTTTCGCCGTTTTTGAACTTGCGCATGTGAAGCTGGCAAGTCGTAATTTCCGAATCGGGTCCGTGAGGATGTCCGTTGATGTACAAGCTGCACATACCACAAATGCCTTCGCGGCAATCATGGTCAAATGCAACCGGTTCTTTACGTTCACTTATCAGTTTTTCATTCAATATATCCATCATTTCCAAGAAGGAAGCATCGGTCGATATATTATCCAATTTGTAGGTCTCGAAATGTCCTTTCGCTTTCGGACCTGCCTGACGCCATACTTTCAGCGTTACATTTATAGTTTTGTCCATGACTTTTAAGCTTTGTAGTTTCTTTGTTGACGTTGTACAAATTCATAATCCAACGGTTCTTTCAGCAGTTCCGGTTCATTACCTTCACCGGTATACTTCCAGCAAGACACGTAAGCGAAGTGTTCATCATCACGCATGGCTTCACCGTCTTCCGTCTGATGTTCTTCGCGGAAGTGGCCACCGCACGATTCTTCACGCAACAAGGCATCGCGAGCCATCAATTCGCCTATTTCGATGAAATCGGACAAACGAAGAGCCTTTTCCAGTTCCACGTTCAGGTCTGTGTCTGAACCGGGCACATATACATTCGACCAGAATTCCTTGCGAATAGCCTTGATTTTTTCCAAAGCAGTTTCCAAACCGGCTTTGTTACGTCCCATGCCGACAAATTCCCACATAACCAAACCAAGTTCACGGTGGATGGAGTCAACCGAACGTTTACCCTGAATGGCCATGATTTTCTTGATTTTGTCCGTAACCGCCTTTTCGGCTTCAACAAATTCGGGCATATCCACACTCATGCGGGGAACCTGAATCTGGTCGGCCAGGTAGTTCTGAATGGTATAAGGAAGCACGAAATAACCATCGGCCAATCCCTGCATCAAAGCCGACGCACCCAAACGGTTGGCACCGTGGTCTGAGAAGTTGGCTTCACCGATACAGAACAAACCTTTTACTGACGTCTGCAGTTCGTAGTCAACCCAAATACCACCCATTGTATAGTGGATAGCCGGATAAATCATCATCGGAGTCTTGTACGGATTGTCGTCAACAATCTTTTCATACATTTGGAAGAGGTTTCCGTAACGGGCACGTACCACATCTTCGCCCAAACGGTTGATGGCATCGGCAAAGTCAAGATAAACCGCCAGACCGGTGCTTCCCACACCATAACCCGCATCGCAACGTTCTTTAGCAGCACGTGAGGCCACATCGCGCGGCACCAGGTTACCGAATGCCGGATAACGACGTTCCAAATAGTAGTCGCGGTCTTCTTCCTTGATATCGGTCGGTTTCAGCTTGCCGGCACGGATGGCTTCGGCATCTTCTTTCTTCTTCGGAACCCAAATACGTCCGTCGTTACGAAGCGATTCCGACATCAATGTCAGTTTCGACTGATAGTCACCATGAACAGGAATACATGTAGGGTGAATCTGAGCGAAACACGGGTTAGCAAAATAAGCACCTTTACGGTACATCTGCATGGCTGCCGATCCGTTTGACGCCATAGCGTTTGTCGACAGGAAGAATGTGTTACCGTAACCTCCGGTACCCACAACTACCGCATGACCGAAGAAACGTTCGATGCGTCCGGTTACCAGGTTGCGGGCAATGATACCACGGGCACGACCTTCCACAATCACAATGTCGAGCATTTCATAACGGGTATAGAGCTTCACCTGTCCGCGTCCCACCTGACGGCTCAATGCCGAGTAAGCGCCAAGAAGCAACTGCTGACCGGTTTGACCACGGGCATAGAATGTACGCGATACCTGTGCACCACCGAACGAACGGTTGTCGAGCAAGCCTCCGTAGTCGCGGGCAAAAGGCACACCTTGTGCCACACATTGATCTATAATATTATTGGAAACTTCAGCCAAACGGTATACATTGGCTTCGCGGGCACGGTAGTCGCCCCCTTTAATTGTATCGTAGAAAAGACGGTATACAGAGTCACCGTCATTCGGGTAGTTCTTAGCAGCGTTGATACCGCCCTGTGCAGCGATAGAGTGCGCACGACGGGGTGAATCCTGAATACAGAAATTCAACACATTGAATCCCATTTCAGCCAACGAGGCGGCAGCCGATGCACCGGCCAATCCGGTTCCAACCACAATCACATCCAAACGGCGTTTGTTGGCAGGGTTCACCAACTTCTGATGCGCCTTATAGTTTGTCCACTTCTCGGCCAACGGACCTTCAGGGATTTTAGCATCTATAACGCCTGCGACTTTAGTTTGTTCTTTTTGAGCCATAATTTATTAATATTATATTTCTTATTTTCTAAAAACTCTTTGAAAAGCACTCCAAACTTCCGAATAATCCGTGCCGTAACTTATCGTTAAGTATAGCAAGAACAACATTGAGAAAAAAGACAAACCTAAAGTTACTGATTTCATCATACTATTTTCTTGTGTCATCCACATTGCTATTTTCTTACGATATTTGAGTACACATACAGATGCTGCCATTGCAATTGCAAACAATAAAATCTGTACAAACACAAAATATGGAATATATAGTAGTGCTACAGAAATAACAAGCAAAACTGCACAACACAAATAAATATAGTATGATTTGGTTGTGCTTCGTTTTAATGAGAGCCAAAAGCGTATTGGAAAAAAATAAAGGATTACTAAACTGGCCACAACACTATATAATTCTTTAGAGCCAGCAAACACCTGAAAGAATATGTAACAAAGCGCTGTTGCTACCATGATACATAAATCACCGCTACTTTTTACAAAATATTTAAAATACTCATTCATATATTCAGAACCAGATTTTATATATTCTTCCGGCACAAAACCGACATTCTACAGGTGTTCCCTTTTAAATCCAGAACATTTATGATTTAATGCAAATTACCCAAGGCAATTCACTATCAAATAATACACCGGAACCGAGATAAACAACAACACAACAATCGTTGCCACGATATTGGCGAATGTCTTCAGGCGGGGCAACCACGTCTTGTTGTTCAATCCCAAAGAGTGCAGACAGCTCCACACACCGTGTGTCAGGTGAAACCACAAAGCACACAGCAAAACAATATAAACAATGGCATAGGCCGGCTGGCTGAAATAGTACTGAATCCAATAAGCACCATCGGCTGCCAATTCATGGTCACCGCAACCGGTCAATTCAACCAACTGCATTTTTGACCAGAACTGAATCAAGTGCAGAACCAGGAATCCGATAATGATGATTCCCAAGACAAACATGTTTTTGGAAGCCCACGACACTCCTTCCTGACGGGTTGTCACAGCATAACGGTCACGGCCGCGTGCACGCAGGTTCTGAACAGTCAGCAACGCTGCATACAGAAAGTGAACAACCACACCGGCAGCCAACACCAACGTACCGATAACGGCATACCAGTTTGCTCCCAAGAATTCGCAAATCGCATTGTAAGCTTCCGGAGAAAACACCACAACCACATTCATCAAGCTGTGAAACAAGAGGAACAGCACAAGGAAACCTCCTGTGATGCCCATGATAAATTTTCTCCCAACTGAAGAGTCAATTAACCACATAGAATTTAATTTTTGTTTTGGTTTGTATTAAAATTGATTATTAAATGATTCCTAATTTATGACATATCAAGCCGTTGGACTCTGACATCCCCCTTTTTCCTAATAAGCGCAAAAGTAATGTTTTAGATTCGATATAGCAAGAGATTAAAGAATTTTTTCAGTAATGCACAATCTATACGTGAGTTCGGGATAAAGGTTTTGTGCTGCCAGCAGCACGATGTTTTCTTTTTATGCCGCCAAAGTTATCGTCCCACGTATGTGGTACACGTGTCCCACATATATGAGACACGTGTCTCACATACGTGGGACGTTCTTTTCACCTAGGTGAAAAGATAACTTTAAAGGCATAAACATACGACATCATTGGAAAGGACATGCTCCTTTTCCCGGAACTTGTGTCAGGCCCAGTCTCAGGTTTCAGGTCGCTTTTCTCAGCCCACATTCACATGAATGTACCATCACCCAGCCGGAGTTTATCGTTATACGGCTAATATCCATCGAGATATTTTATGCTTATACTGAATTTCCGTTATATCTATACACAACAAAGCCTCCGAAAGAAATTTAACTTCCGGAGGCTTGTTTCTTTGATTTCTTTACGTCAACCGAACCTTATTCGTTCACGTTTTTTCAATCATACAAATTAGCATTGCTTATATTGTCCGCGGTCAAGACACTTTTAGCCAATCCTTCAATGGCATATCCTTTATTGTGAAAAATTTCATTATTTTCAATTCGCACATTAAAGCAGCCATCCATCAAGGTTTCCAGGTTTATACCCGAAGCACTGTTTCCCTCTATCAAATTCGATGCAATAGTAACATCCTGCACGTCTCCGCAATAAATGCCACACAAGGCATTTCTTGCGAATTCATTTTCTTTCACCCGCACACGTTTGGAGACGGAAAGTTCCAAGCCATGTCCCCACAAAGAAGAATCAAAACGATTTCCCGACACTTCAACATCCTCCACATGAGCAAGACGCAGATTGTGATGGAAATGAGGCCCCGGAACAACTGCGGAACCATTATTATCAAAATCGCAACGTGTAACCCAAACGTGACTCGCACCCGAAATCATGACACCATTCTTTGTAAAATTCTGCACGGTCAGATTTTCCAGCCGTATATCCTTCATACGGCCGACCGAATCGGACAAGAAAACAATGCCTTCGCGACTGGGAGCATTCCCGTACAGCCGTCCGCTTCGTTCATAGTTCGGGTCAAAACCCGTTCCTGGTTTGGTGGCACCTTCTATCAACAAACTGCGAACTATTACATTGCTCATATTCTTATCCTTGTTTATAATTGTCGGTGCATCACATTCTTTCGCCAGCATCAACACGGTCTGCCGGCCTTCGCCAGCCAAACGTACGCCCGAATGCAACTGCAACGGCTTGTCCAGCACATGAACGCCTTCTTTCAAAACAACCCAACGGCCGACCGATCCATCTATGGCTTCCTGAATATTATCGCCCGGCTTCACAACAATTGCATTTTCCAAAACAGCCCCACCTGCAGGCAAAGCCCCAGTTTCCGCCGGTCTGATCATTTGTGCAACTTGCAATGCATCCAAATTTTCCCGGTTCAAACAGCCATCCGTATGACGTGTCGCAGAAAGGAGTTCCCATGTTGTTTCTTCCGCTGACTTATCCATCATTTGTTTCGTATTAGTCAAATCAATTCCTTCAACTGCCGCATAATGATTGTATACCGAACGATAAATGTCATGTACCCTTTCACGGTAACGATAAGAAATATCCCCCCACACAGGCACCTTATATCCCAGCAAAAAGCGGGATGCATATTCGAACCCCTGCGCCAAACGATGATCAGCCACAGAATAAAAGTCAAGGCCTTGTGTCCATGCTACCTGACACGCTTTGGCAAACTCGCCAAGCCCAAGTTGAACATGATCCCAGTCACGGGTTGTTTCCTGACACTGTCCACCCGGATAAATGTATTTCGTTATACCTCCATTTCCATCGCCTCGGTAAAAACGTTCTACTGCACGATTAAACATGTCATGATCATCCAAAAACACTCCCATACACAACATTGTGCATATCATCGATGCATCCCAATTTCCATTCGCTTCCGTAAAAAAATCCTTTATCGTCGGGTAATACACTGTACGCAACATTCGTTCAAATTGTTTTACATCCCTCTCAGACCAACCCGAGTCGGTATGCTTCAACAGTTCCGCTGCATTTAAATAATACTGCCCGAACAAGCCCACATTCAGTTTCGCATTGTTCCCATCAAACCCCCACAGAGCATAAGACCATGCATTCAACACCTTTATTGCTTGTTCGGCATATATCCGCTCTCCTGTCACATACCAAAGCAACGCACAAGAATATGCATACTTTGCTGCTGACGAGAACTCTTTTCCACCAATACTGTTTGCACCATAAGCACCTACCGACACATAATTAAAGGACTTCACGGTGAAATTTGTATCGGTTTCCACCTTCAGCCTGTTATAAGCAGACAACCACGGTTCTTTCCCGGCCAACACACAGTCTTTCAGAAAAGCCAAATCCTCACTGTTTTGAAACATGCCCGGATGAACAAAAGGTTCATATAAATGTCCGGCAACTTTTTCTTCCTGTCCACATGCCACCAGAAGGGCTGCCACAACAAGAACAAATAATTTCTTTATTAATTTCATAGCTATCATTCTTTACTTCCACATTCATTTTAACAGCACCGGCATCAAAGTGGGAAAAACCCATGCAAAATGATGCTTCAGATATATGTGCGGACGAGTCGCAGCCACATAATCGACATACGATGCATCCTCATATACAGTCGACATGGCCTCAAACAAGTTCTCTGGCCAAAAATCATTTTTCCCGGTATTTGGCTGATTATCCCATGGCCATTCGGCAGGCTTCCGTTCATAATACAACAAGTAATCCAATGCTGTCTTCATGCTCCTGCCGTCCTGCTCCCAAACAAAAAGATTTTCACCTGTCAGATTATAAACCAACCAACCAGCCGCAGTCATTGGAGCCAACGAAAAATACGTATACCAAATTCCATTGTTACCACGCCGTGTTTCTTCCGGCATACTGCCATCGGCGGCTATTTTATAAAACAAATCCGACTTTATCAGTCTCACGTTTTCTCTCACTTCCGCTGTATCATTCAAATAAGAGGCGGCCAACGACGAGCCAAAACGTCCCCAGTCCGCCCAATTGTTTTTATGACCCCGTATTTCATTCACTGCTGGCCGGTAAACCGATTGAACCCAAGCTCGAAACACATCCTGTTCTTTTTTTGTCCACAATTTCGTATCCGACATCAATTCTGCCGCCATCAACAACCCGGAACCGGCATAAGCCATTACCAAAACGCCATCGTGTTCGGAATATCGCTTGTTTATGTTTGACCATGCATTCAAAAACGCAATCGCTTTCTCTCCATAGCTTTTCTTTCCGGAAAGACGATAAGCCAAAGCCGAGCAATAGGCTGCAAAGGCATCCTGCTGGATAGCCAAAGAATTGGCCCTATGCACATCCGGTTTTACATAAAAACCAGGCACGGAAAAATCGGCCAAAGCATGCTGTTCCTGAGTTTGCAAAGAGTCTGCATAATGCAGCAACTGTCTGTAAGCCGAGCAATATGGCTCTTGCCCCTGCCTGATTTGCATTTTCACATACTCAATTTGTTTTTGCGGATGCATAGCATGTCTACATTCATACAGCGGACGCTTTCGGGCACAACCGGCCAACAGAAGAATACAAAAAACAATTATAAATAAAAGCGATTCCTGCTTCAACAAGCACATTTTGTTTCTAAAAGAAAAAGTCATATTTTTCCTGTTATCAAATTACAACAACCCGCTGGCCGAACAACCAAGAGCAACCGTTACCCGGCCCACGAGTTTTTATTTCTCGGTTTAAGTTTAACCTTGTAGATTTCATACTTTCAACAGCGGATATTCTACGACTTACTATTATGGGTCGTAGAATATCCGCTGAAAAGAAACGGAAAACATAAGGTAACAAAAAGATAAAACAACCCGTATTTGCTAAAAATATTTTCCAGCCAACACTATGTCCGTTTCGCTTTTTGCCTGTCTCTCCAATGGGAACATCCGTTGAAAATTTTCCTAATGTTTTTCCTTTTTTACAAAGAAACTCCAAGCATCATATCCGCTCAAATTCCAATACAATCCTTGAAGTTTCTTCCTGTACATACACACTAATACATCGTATAGCGTTTCATGCTGATTGTTGCTCCGGCCCTTCCCCTATTGGCACTGTTTATATAAATGTAAGCGTGGTATTTTCCATCCTCGGTAGCTACCCACATGCCATCATTCGCAATAAGGTCAAATGCCCAATTCGGCATATTGCTCAAATCAATCGTCTGCAAGTCGATATCATCGATATAAATACCCGGCTGTGCTTCAGGTGGATTTTTCAAATGCAAACGTGCCAAATGTGCATCTTTAATGCCGACATCCCTTATTTTCGTATCGTTTTCAACCCCAGCCGGCAAGGTAAGGTTTTGCGGGATATACTTCTTACAAGCCGGTGCTACAAACGAATGATTAATGGCAGCCGTATCCAGATTCCCGTTTCGGAAGAAATAAACCAAATCAATCCGTTCCGGATGTTCTGCTGCCTGAGCGGCATTGTAAGCCTTCATATCAGCTATAGACAAATAACAATTCTGGGCGGTCAAGTTCACATCCAGTTCCATATCCATATTAGCTATATGATAGGGGCCCATAGACTGGGTAACAATTTGACCATTGCTTCCTACTGCCGAGAACTTGAAAGAAACATCTTGTCCTTTGGCCTCTTTCGGTATTTTGTAATAGTAGCGTAATGTTGCGGCACAAGTGTCGACAATATAGTCGACTGTAGTCAGAGTTCCTTCTGTCACAGACGGATTTCCTACAACAATAGCCGTATCCATACCATCCAATTTGGCATGATAAGAACGATGTTCCATCCACGTACCTTCTTCACCGGCAATACTGGCTTCAACCGATGCAGATGTCAGTTTTCCAACATACGGCTGAATGGCCATTGCATAAGCGAATTCTATTTCATTCCCATAGACATTGGGCCCCATACTCCGCTTATAACATTTATTGCCAAAATCAGAAACAGTTTCCTCTTTTTGGCAGGAGAAGAAAATCCCCGCAAACAATACAAACAATAAAGCCTTAGCTATATATCTGTTTTTATCCATAATGACAATCATTTTTATAATTGGTATTCTTTTTCAGAGATATAGATAGTATAAGTCTTTCTGACCTTACGATTTCCGGAAATAACCGTGTACTTTGGCGGATTGTTTTTATAATCCGAGAAATCAGTAAATCCTGTCACCTTGGGTTCCAATTTGGCATCTGTCACCAAAGTAAATTCTGGATATACATTTCTAAGATCGGCGCCAAATTTCACACGAACACGAATTGTGCATGCTTCGTTGTCTATCACCGCATCTTGAGCATCCAAATGTATCGTTTGAAAGTCAGTTCCTAACAAAGTTAGACGGCTGATATAACAATCGCTCCGGTTGGTTATCAACAAGCCATCCTCATCTATAGGATAGTCATCGCTATAAAGACATCCCGTCATGAGCAATGGGAGTATTATCAGCAGCAAGCTTGATTTTAAAATAGTCTTCATGATTCGTTAATTAATATCGTTTATAAATACACTTTATTTTATCACTACAAAAAATACAAATTCACAACGGCAAACAGTTTCCGATTATCTGAATGGCTTGTTTTGTGTCAGATTCGGATTTCTGTTGCGTTCACTTTCCGGAATTGCAAAAATATAGCACTGTTCATAAGCCAAATTTACGTTATTCTGGAAAATAGTTCCATTTGTACTGAAACCGCTGATAGGATTTCCCCATGTATCACGAATCACATAGCCATCCGGGTCGCCAGGACCACAGAACGCATCTTCTATCTTCCGCCAGCGACGAAGGTCAAACGAACGATGGCCTTCGGCCAACAATTCAACAATGCGTTCCTGGTCAATGGCATCAAAGAAGGCATCTTGCGTAGCGGTCTTGTCGGCTGTCAGCGCAGGAAGATTACCCCGGTGACGAACCCTGTTGACCATTTCAATTGCATATGGCTTCTCATCTTCCAAATTGGCAAAATTAACGGCTTCCGCATACATTAAGTAAACATCGGCCAAACGTATAACCGGCCAATTATAATCACCTTCACTTCTACCCTGTCCTGCATAATTACGCACAAACTTGCGGAACACATATCCGGTCCAGCAACGGTCCGTTTCATAGGTCCGATAAAGTTCTCCATCAATTTCAAAATTATCCACCCCGGATGTCTTGTATATAAAAGGTACCCAACCGGTTTCTTTTTTATTCTGCAAGCCCATAATCATCTCATAATCCCAAAGCATACTTGCTTTCATTCGATAATCGCGGTTTGCATAGCTTTCTGGATTCAAAGCCGAGTTAGGGGCTGTACGTGCGTCCGGATTGCTGGCCGTCATAGTAACCAGCGGTTCACAGAAATCGCCGGTAGTAAGCGACTGATAGCGGTCGGCCAATGCAAACCGGGGATTAAGCCACCCTGCAGAAGACTCAATAGAACGCCCTCCAAAATCCATCATCAGTTCTTCACTTTGAGAACTTCCTACTCCACCATGATTGAAATATATGAGAAATTCAGGGTCACCGTTTGCCAATGGCGTGAACAAATAATAATAATTCGGCAATTTTTCCGCTTTTCCCAGTTCATCACACTCTCCCGGTTCCCCATTACGGAACAGAGCAAGACCGTAATTGTCAATCACAGCACGAAAATCTGCCGCTGCGGCTTCATACGCTTTCTGGGCTTCTTCGGCATTGGGTGTAAAAGTGTCCAGTTCCGGCCAGCCAAACTTGTTCCAACTAGCCCAATACAATTGTACTTTTCCACGAAGTGCCAAAGCTGCCGGTTGAGACATACGTCCCGATTTGCTGGCTTTAGGAGGAAGAGCTTTGTATGCATCGGTCAAATCGGTTATCATATGATTTTTGATTTCTGCTATCGGGGTCCTATAAAGACGTTCTACATCTTCCTTGTTCCAAATGCGTTCATCAATATAAGGCACATCACCAAACATGGAAATCAAACGAAGATAAAGTAATGCCCGAAACAACTTTGCTTCACCAATATACTCGTTCAAAGTCTTGACATCTGCCTCGCTTTGTCCTCCATTGGCAATCATTGTCTGGATTCCATCTATCACATAATTGCAACGGTTGACACCACCGTAACAATAACGGTACATATTGGAAAATTTCCCCCCCGATCCCGAAGGATAAAGTTCATAAAAGCCATCATATGCAGCTCCCTTACGCAAAGCTGTCGATGGATCGGTTTCATTGGCTGTACGTTCCATGAGACAACCCGACACATTCACATATTCCCCCATGGCATCCAGGTAATAATCCCGATTAAACATATATCGAATATCGGAAACTGCTCCATTCAAAGCATATTCGGCATCCTTAACATCTTTCCAAAAAGCTGAAGAAGGAAGGTCCACTCTCGAAGGCTGGTTCAAAAAATCAGAACAAGAGCCCCAAAGCGTAATGACTGCTACCGATAATAATAATTTCATAAAATGTCTTTTCATACTACTTATCTAAATTTATCAGAAACTAACTGTAATACCGAAAGAATGAGAACTCGTCATTGGGTACATATCACTTCGATTTTTCTTTTCCGGGTCCAATCCGCGATAGCCGGTAATAGTAAACAGGTTTTCCGTACTGTAATAAACCCGCAAGTTTTCCACAAAAAATTTCTTTGTCAAAGTTTTCGGCAACGTATACCCAAACATCAGATTCTTCAAACGTAAATAAGCCATATTGTCCAGCCAATAAGTCGAACTGGCCTGATTGGTCCATGAATTCATCAAACGTGGCCATTCTCCATCCCTATTGTCATAGCTCCACGGTTTATCCACATGATCTTGCGTAGAAGCGAAACTCTGATCGGGGATATTGACCGTATTTTGATTTGTAATCCAAAAATCCTTACGTCCTGCCGTTCCCTGGAAAAGGACAGAAAGATCAAATCCTTTCCAATCCATTTGGATATTCAAACCGAAGTTGGTGGTGGGCAAATCCGCCTGATACATAGGCAGGGCTACCCGGTCTTCACTGTCCACACGTCCATCGCCATTTACATCCACACGGGTAACATCGCCGGGATTGTTCCATTGCAAGGCATTGTCATAAATTTCCTGATAAGATTGTGCGATACCTTTGTCAAGAAGCGTATATACAAAATGATAAGGCATGCCAACATAAGTATTTCCTTTGTCCAAAAACTCAGCCCAATTTTCCAAACGCGAAGCATTATAGGAAATATTGAAGTTAACCGAATAATGAAAATCACTGATGCGATCCTGCCATGTAAAATTACCTTCCAAGCCTCGGTTACGCAATGTACCAGCATTAATACGCGGAGCATAATAGGCTCCGGTCAAAAGATTGGACATTTGAGATTTTTGAATCATTCCCATGGTCAAACGATCATAAAAATCCAATTCGGTGGAAAGTCTTCCATTAAAGAACACAAAGTCCAAACCTACATTGAACACATTGGTCGATTCCCATGACAAATTCGGATTTAACATACGTTTATAAACAAAACCTTTTTCTATGTCTCCATCCAAGATATAATTGTTGGCTTCCAAAACTTCCTGTTGTTCCGTTCTTTCCACTGCACTGTTATTACCTAACCCTCCATAAGAAATACGGAATTTACCGCTGTCCATCCATTTTTCGACATGTGGCTTTATAAACTTTTCTTCGCTGAAACGCCAACCGAACGAAGCCGATGGGAAATAACCGTACTGATGTCCTGGCTGAAACAAAGACGAACCATCTACACGAAGGTTCAATTCCAACAAATAACGGTCAAAGGCATTGTAATTGATACGACCAATATAAGAACGCAAACTTTCCGTTGATGAAGAACCTGAATTACTCATGTTATCTTTCAAAGCCGCATCTATTTCACTCAAATTAGGATGGATTCGATTGTCACGAGAAGCGGACAATTTTCTATCATACCAAAACTCTTCACTGTACACAAACAAAGCATTAATGTTATGATGTTCCGCAAAGGTTTTTGTATAGTTCAACCGCGCATTCAACATGGTCTTATACCCGGTTGCAACCCAATTGCTGATTCCTGCATTTTCAGCAACATACCATTTGGACGTATATTGTCCCGTCTGAAAATTATATGCCTGATTAGGGGTGTTTGCTTCTTTTTCAAAATTATTGTAATAACGCAAACTATAATCCACACGTGCATTCAATCCTTTAATCGGTTCCCAATCCAAATAGAACAAACCATTTAATTGCTGCTCGTCTTTACGTCTCACATGGTTCTTAAAATGTTCCAATGGATTATAAGAATTCGGATCTTCTCCTACCGCCATAACACTTCCGTAAACATCCAAAACCGGATCATAAGGCGTGATACCTGCAATGGCAGAAGACATGTCACCACCAAAACCAACAGCCTCTCCATCACTATTTTTGTCTGCAAATGTAAAGTTACTCCAGTTTCCTTCCATACGAAGACCGGCGGTCACATTCTTAAACAATTTATAGTCAAAATTAAAACGCACATTGTAACGGTCATAATCATTGTTTATCTGCAACCCTTCTTGCTTCATGTATCCGACTGAAGCATAAAAATTTGCCACATCGTTTCCACCACTGGCCGACACATTATAATCCTGCTGAGTACCGGTACGCATAATAAGATCCCACCAGTCTGTGCTCGGATAACGCAACGGGTCAATCATGCTCAATGCCATCCACTGATCAATGGTTCCTTTGCTGTACTGCTGTGCAGATTCAGCCATGTTGGTAGTTGCTTGTGCGGTCCGATGAACCTCCAAAGCACGGGCATAGTCAGAAAGATAACTGTATGCACGAATCGGTTTTTGAAAACCATAATTGCCCGAAAACGTTATATTGGTTTTTTGCGCACCTTTTCCTGATTTTGTCTTGATAAGGATAACCCCATTGGCTCCTCGCGATCCGTAAATAGAAGCCGCCGAAGCATCTTTCAACACCGAAATACTCTCAATATCGTCCATGTTCAAGCGGTCCAAATCAACATCCGGCATATCATCCACTACAATAAGAGGTTCTGCATTGTTTATTGTACCCAATCCTCGAATCAAGATTTCGGAAGAGTTGTTTCCCGCCATTCCTGAATTTTGCGTTACCGTCAAGCCAGGCACCAATCCCTGCAATGCAGTGGACACATTGGATATAGAACGTCCACTTATTTTTTCATCCACATTGACAGCTGCTACTGCACCCGTCAGATTGACCTTCTTTTGTGCTCCGTAGCCCACCACAACAACCTGTTCCAAGGCAATGGAAGACTCCTTCAAGGTCACATTGATAACCGTTCGGTTACCTACATTTATTTCTTGTCCATCATAGCCAAGATAAGAAAAGACAAGCACATCATTTTCTGTAACATTCGATATAGAATAATTACCATCAAAGTCAGTAGTTGTTCCTTTTGTTGTGTTCTTCACAATGACAGTCGCACCAATTATCGGTTCGTTGTGCGAATCATACACGCGTCCCGTTACCGTATTTTGTGCATAGCCCGAACACGTTACTATTAGCAACAGTAAACTTAATTGTATTTTCTTTTTTAATTTAACTATTTTCTTTACCATAATTTTAGGTATTAGAGACCCTACTTATATTAACTGAAAAGTCATGTTTCCAAGCTTCAAACTTGAAGATTTCAAAAACAAATACATACCGTCTATTTATCGACAATTACACCTCCTTTCTTAAAAACAATCCATATATCTATACATTTTCTTCCGACACAACGATATAATCTTTCGGCAGTTTTCCAAACTGTTTATAAAAACATTTTGAAAAATAAGATGGCGTATTAAAACCTACCATATAGCATACCTCATTCACTTTATATTTGCCACTTGCCAATAGCTGTGCACTCTGAGTAAGCCGAATTACTTTTACGTAATCATTGGGAGTCAATCCCGTCAAACTTTTTATCTTTCTGTGGAAAAGAGAACGGCTCATTGAAAACAATTCCGACAGACTTTCCAAAGTAAAATCTTCATCCGACAGATTATCCAACACATACGTATTCAACTTTTCTATAAATTCAGCATCATCCGATTTCTTTTCCACATTTGTATTTTGTTTAAAATAGCGCAAAGGAGATTGCATGAAGTTTTCCCGAATATGGTTTCTGTTCTCAATAATACTGTTTATCTGAGCTTTCAGTTGCTCAAACGAGAAAGGTTTTTCCAAATACACATCTGCACCTTTGTTCAAGCCCTCTATCTTCGTCAGCACATCTGTTTTGGCAGAAAGCAATATAATCGGAATATGGGAATAGGCCACATTGCTTTTAACCCGATTGCACAATTCCAACCCATCCATTCTCGGCATCATTATATCTGAGACAATAATGTCTATCATCTCTGTTTCCAATATTTCTAATGCTCTTACCCCATCTTCTGCCTCAAAAACAACATAGTCATCCTGCAGACTGTTGACAAGAAATTCACGCAAATCACGACTATCCTCCACTATCAGTATATATTGACGAACTGAATCCGCCTTACCAGCATGTATTTCAGGCACATCCAAATGCTGTTCTTCCAATAGTTCCTCTACATGTTCCTCTCTTTTCATTATCGGTATGCGAAGAATGAACAAAGATCCCCTGCCCTCCTCGCAATTGACCATAAGTTCACCTGAATGTTTTTCAGCCAACGCTTTCGCCAATGACAGACCCAAACCAGAACCGCTCTTCAATGTATTATCACCATCCTCTACCTGAAAAAACGGTTCAAATACCTTATCCGAATATATTTTGTCTATACCTACTCCATCATCGTCAACCGAAACAAGCACACTTCCATTAGCCACTTCCACCGTAATGTCAATACGCGATTTTGCATATTTTACAGCATTTGAAACCAGATTGCTCACAATCTTGTATATAGCTTCCGAATCGACAGAAAGGTTTATCGGTTCTTCCTGAACCGTCAATGCCATCTCTATCCCGTTCATTTTCGCATTCTGATAATACTGCGTATACACAGAACGTACAATGGCAACAATGTCCTGATAGTGAAATTTGAGAAGAAACATGTTTTCTTCCACTTTACGAAAGTCCAGCAACTGGTTTATCAAGTTCAACAGTCTGTCTGCATTCACTTTTATGACATTCAGGTTGCTTTTGGTTTTTTCATTGCCATCTCCCGAATTCAATATATTTTCTAAAGGAGCCGTAATCAACGTCAGTGGAGTTCGTATCTCATGAGCAATGCCAGTAAAAAACTTTATCTGAGTCTGGTATATTTCCTTTTCTTTTTCAACTTTATACTTGTATATTTTTTCCTTGTTTTCCGAATCTATACGTTTGTTGTAGCGCCATAAAGCTAACATAACAATATTCACCAACAAAAAGCCGTAAAAGAAAATCATGCCCAAAGAGGCAAAAAACGGAGGTTTTACTTTTATTTCTATCCGTTTCACATCGCTCCACACTCCATTATTATTACTGCCTTTTACTTTAAATACATATTCGCCCCGTGGTATGTTCATATAGTGTGCACGGTTATCGCCATGCACATAATTCCAATCCGCATCAAATCCTTCCAGCATATAAGCATAGCTGTTTTCATCTGGAGCCAAATAACTCAATGCAACAAAATCAAAACTGAAAGTGGATTGTTTCCTGTCCAATACTATCCTTTCGGTCTTGTTCAAACCCATTTTCAAATAAGAATCCGCTCCAGGCACAATCGCTTTGTTGAACACTTGAAAACCGGTAAATTCCAGAGCCGGTTTTTCCTCATTACGCTTTATTTCCTTTGGATAAAACGCGATAAAGCCATTGGTTCCTCCAAAGTAAATCCGGTTATCCACAGTCTTCAAAACAGCTTTAGGATTATAACGTATTCTTTGCACATCTTCTAAAAAGCCAAAGCTTTCCACCGACTTCAGACTATCCCCCAACCTTATCAATCCACCTCCGGTTGCTACCCACATATTTCCTTCCGCATCATCTTGAACAGCATAAACGATATTGGAAGGTAAACCGTTACGAACATTCAAGGTTTGTTCAAACCGTTGTTTCTGGGCATTGAACAACAGTAAGCCGCAACCTTCCGTTCCGGCCCAAATACGAAACTTCGAATCTTGGTAAACACAGTTGACATTATTGGTTGGAAGCGAAAGAGTATCACCCGTATCATGCGCAAACGTATCCCATGTTCCATCTGCATTCAAACGCAATAGTCCATGAGCATGCGTGGCAAACCACAAGGCACCGTTATAATCTTCAACAATGTCTTTTACGGGCAAAGCATCCAATTCAACTATTTTACGCGCTTCCCGAGTACGGGGATAATACATGGTCACCCCATCATCCGATGCAAAAAGATAATATCCTTTTGCACTCTTGAATATGGTCGTTACAAAACTGCTTATCTTTTCCCCCACTTCCGGACGCTGCGACAAATGTTCAATTTCTCCTGTCTCCACATTCAATATAGCTATTCCCTGCCCATATAAACTGACATATAATTTACCATTGTCAAAATAAAGGTCCTGTACATTATGATATCCCACATCTATGCGTACTGGATCGAAACGTTCTGTCTCGGCATTGAAAAGGCTCAAGCCATCATTGTATGTACCCACCCATATTTTTCCATCTTCATCTTCAGCGAAGCTACTAACAATACTTTTTTTGGACGATTCTTTCGGTGAATTGTAGTAATACGAAAACGTGTTTATCATGGGCGAGAAATAATTAACTCCACCGAAATAGGTTCCAATCCAGAACGACCCTTCGTTATCTCTTGTGATAGAGAATATGGAATTGTCGGTCATATTATCCATACTACTGTTCAACAGCGTAAAAGACTCCTTATTACGATCGAACGTGACCAACCCCCTGTCACATCCCATAATCAGTTCATGATCCGAATACTCTACAATAGACTTAATATTGAATGCCTCCTGGTTCATATAATTACAAACCTTTCCGGTCCTATAATTATATCGGTAAAGCCCCGACATGAAAGTGCCTACCCACAGATTATAATCCGCATCACAAAAAAGCGTATTGACAACAGGATCTTTTATTTCAAAATCCGGATCGGCCGACATTTGAGTGAATTTCTCACGTTGAGAGTCAAACAACACCAAACCACCACCCGATGTTCCCAACCATATATTGCCCACGTAATCCTGAACAACCGTCCAAATCGAATTGCAAGGCAGTGAATCCGGAGTACCATCTTTTACAAAATGTTTCTTTATGCTCAAATCCGGATTCAACACATAAAGTCCCTGACCATGACAAGCAACCCATATTTCTCCAGACTGCGATTCGAACACGGCATGAATACTGGCCTCATCACCTGCAGCTCTATTCAACGAAACCTGTTCAAAACGTTCCAGGTCGGAATCATAAAGATAAAGTCCCTCCTTCGTACCCACGAAAAAGCGTCCTTGCGAATCTTCTTTCAAACAATGTATGAAATTATTTCCTATAGAATACGGATTGCCCGGTTGCTTTTTAAACACCTTGAATGATTTTCCATCAAAACGGTTCAAACCATCATTCGTGCCAAACCACATAAAGCCCCGGCTATCCTGCATCACAGTCCATACACTGTTATGGGAAAGTCCATCTTCGACCTGATAACTTCTAAAGTAATAGGCCTGCAAGGAAGTTGTAAATAAAATGATGAATTGAACAAATACGAATCTCTTCATGGTTGCACGAAAAAGTTATCCAAAAGTATAGTTTCTTGATTTTTTAGGATGCAAATATACTCCACAAATATGCAAATATATTGTATTCTGCACTCCAAAATAACCATCTTTCATGTTTTTGGAATATTGTTCTATATTTATTATCACTTCTTGGTCTACATTTGTAATGAAAAAGCCAAGGTGCAAAAATCATAATCAGCCTTGTTTTTTTGCAAACCATAAAAACCAGTAAAAACAAAAAAAGCGATTAGTTTTTGCAGCAAAACATCAATACATTCAAATAACACAAAAAAACACAAATCAACCATGAGTCATTCTTTTTTATCGCTCATCGACCTATCGATTATCGTTCTTTATCTTGGAGTCCTAATATATATAGGTATCCATCTCAAGCGTCGCGCCTCCCGTAATCTCGAATCATACCTGTTGGGGGGCAAAAGCATTCCGTGGTACATGCTGGGTCTGTCGAACGCCTCGGGTATGTTCGACATATCGGGTACGGTGTGGCTGGTTGCCATCACGGTGGTTTACGGTCTGAAAAGCATCTACATACCGTGGCTGTGGCCGGTGTTCAACCAGATATTCCTCATGGTCTACCTGTCGGCGTGGCTCCGCCGCTCGGGGTGCACCACGGGTGCCGAGTGGATAGGTTTCCGTTTCGGCCGTGACCGGGGTGCGGTGACCTCCCACTGGATCGTGGTGGTGTTCGCCATTCTGGTGGGCCTGAGCATGCTGGCCTACGGCTTCATCGGCATGGGCAAGTTCATCGAGATATTCCTTCCCCTGAAGGAGGTGTTCCCGTTCATGGGCTTCGTTCCCGATGCCTACGTGCCGCACGTGTGGGGCATCACGTTCACGCTTTTCGCGGTGTTCTACGCCCTGCTGGGCGGCATGATGAGCATCGTGTGGGCCGATGTGGCGCAGTACCTCATCATGGCCCTTGCGGGCGTTGCCGTTGCCGTCATCGCCATGCTGCACCTGGATGCGGCCGATTTCTCCTCCTGGCTTCCCTCCGGGTGGTATTCGGCGGGCTTCGGCCCGACGCTCGGGCTGGAGTGGCAGGGCAAGTTCGCCGAGTTCAACGACAAGATAGCCAGCGACGGCTACCGGCTGTTCAGCCTGTTCTTCGGCATGGTGCTGCTCAAGGGCGTGCTGTCGAGCGTCGCCGGACCGGCCCCCACATACGACATGCAGAAGATACTCTCCACTCGTTCCCCGCGCGAAGCCGCGCTCATGAGCGGTTCGGTCACGGTCATCCTCATGCCGGTGCGCTACCTCATGATTGCCGGATTCGCCGTGCTGGGACTCATCCTGTTCGACCAGATCGAGGGGCAGATACGCAACGCCTCCGGAGCCATCGACTTCGAGCTGGTGCTTCCGGCGGTGGTGAACCACCCGTGGATACCGGCCGGACTCACGGGCCTGATACTGGCCGGACTGCTGGCAGCCTTCATGTCCACCTTCGCCGGCACCCTGAATGCCGTGCAGGCCTACATAGTGAATGACATATACATAAAGTACTTCAAGCAGGATGCCACCCCTCGCCAGGCCAGCCGTGCCAACCACGTGGCCGGACTGCTGATTGTGGCGGTGAGCATCTGCTTCGGCGTGCTGGCCGAGGATGTGAACAGCGTGCTGCAGTGGGTGACGGGGGCGCTGTACGGCAGCTACATAGCGGCCAACATACTGAAATGGCACTGGTGGCGCTTCAACGGACGCGGATTCGCCTGGGGCATGGCCGCCGGCATGGTCCCGGCACTCGTCATTCCCCTCCTGCCGTGGTCCGACGGCGTGCTGCCGCTGTATTATTTCCCCATCATCCTGCTCTTCTCGGCAGGCGGCTGCCTGTGGGGGACCCTGTCGGCCCCTCCCACCGACATGGAGGTGCTGAAGAACTTCTACGCCAAGACCCGTCCGTGGGGCTGGTGGGGGCCGGTACACGAACTGGTAGCAGCCGAAAACCCCGGATTCAGGAAGAACACCTCGGCCGCACGCGACCTGACGAACGTGGCCGTGGGCATCGTGTGGCAGACGGCCCTGGTGGCGGCACCGATATACCTCGTGGTGAAACAGTTCCTGGCGGCGGGCGTGGCGGCAGCCCTGGTGGCAGTGACCACGGTCGTGCTGAAACGCAACTGGTACGACAAGCTCGAGGACTGAAACTGCCGTCCGGGCTTTTGCGGTGGAACAACCGTGGCATGCGCAGGATTTTCCGTACGGACGGAGCGAAATTTCCGGCAGGACGGAAAAATATTTCCGATATACCGGAAAAATATTTCCCTCCGGTGGGAAATCCGCATGCGGCATGACGGGAATTACCTTCCGGGGAAAGGACACGGGAATCCCTCATTCAAGAACCGTTGGCCCGCCCCGGCAGGGAAGCGTCTGCGAAAGGACGGGGACAAGACAACCCGGCATGGAAGCAGAGAGAACGACTTGAAAGTAACGACTTATACGAAACGATATGAAATACGGTTATTTTGACGACAGCAGGCGGGAGTACGTGATTACCGACCCGCGCACCCCGTTCCCGTGGATCAACTACCTGGGGACGGAAGACTTTTTCGGACTGATATCGAACACGGCGGGCGGCTACACCTTCTGCAAGGACGCCAAGTTCCGCCGTCTGACCCGCTACCGCTACAACGGCGTGCCGATGGACAACGGCGGGCGCTACTTCTACATAAACGACGGCGGCTGCGTGTGGAATCCGGGGTGGAAGCCCTGCCGCACGCCGCTCGATGCCTACGAGTGCCGCCACGGCATGAACTACACGGTCATCAAGGGACGGAAGAACGGGCTGGAGGCCGAAGTCACCTTCTTCGTGCCGCTGCACGCCTGGGCCGAAGTGCAGAAGGTGACGCTGCGCAACCTCGGTCAGGAAACGAAGCGTTTCAGGCTGTTCTCGTTCGTGGAATGGTGCCTGTGGAACGCCCAGACCGACATGGAGAACTTCCAGCGCAACCTGTCCACCGGCGAAGTGGAGGTCAGGGGAAGCGCCCTCTACCACAAGACCGAATACCGCGAGCGGCGCAACCACTACGCCTTCTATGCGGTGAACGAACCCATATCGGGCTTCGACACCGACCGCGACACCTTTCTCGGCGCATACAACGGCTTCGACACGCCCCGGACGGTCATGGAAGGCCGCCCGCGCAACAGCGTGGCCCACGGCTGGTCTCCCGTCGCCTCGCACTGCCTCGACGTGGAGCTGCAGCCCGGACAGGCCAGGGAACTGGTGTTCGTGCTGGGATACGTGGAGAACGCCCCGGAGGAGAAATGGGAAAGCCCGCAGGTCATCGACAAGCGCAAGGCCGAGGCGCTGATGGCCCGCTTCGACACCCCGGCCAAGGCCGATGCCGCGCTCGCCGAACTGAGGGCCTACTGGGACCGGCTGCTCGGCGTGTACACCCTGCGTTCGGGCAATGAAAAGCTCGACCGCATGGTCAACGTGTGGAACCAGTACCAGTGCATGATCACCTTCTGCTTCTCCCGTTCGGCCTCCTTCTTCGAAAGCGGCATCGGGCGCGGCATGGGATTCCGCGACTCCAACCAGGACCTCGTCGGATTCCTGCACCAGATACCCGGACGCGCCCGCGAACGCATCATCGACATCGCCTCCACGCAATTCCCCGACGGAGGCTGCTACCACCAGTACCAGCCCCTGACCAAGAAGGGCAACAACGAAATCGGGCAGGGCTTCAACGACGACCCCATGTGGCTCATCTTCGGGGTGGTGCACTACCTGAAGGAGACGGGCGACTTCTCCATACTCGACGAGCCCGTGCCCTACGACAACCGGCTCGGGACCGAGGTGCCCCTCTTCGAGCACCTGCGCGTCTCGTTCGACCACGTGGCGGACAACCTGGGCCCGCACGGGCTGCCCCTCATCGGACGGGCCGACTGGAACGACTGCCTCAACCTGAACTGTTTCTCGGACAATCCGGACGAAAGCTTCCAGACCACCGAAAACAGGACCGAAGGCTCGAAGGCCGAAAGCCTCATGATAGCCGGACTGTTCGTCATGTACGGACGGGAATACGCCCGCCTGGCCGAACGTGTGGGGAAAACCGCCGAAGCCGGACGTGCACTCGGGCTGGTCGGCCGCATGGAGGACGCCGTGCAACGCCACGGTTGGGACGGGGACTGGTTCCTGCGTGCCTACGACTTCTTCGGCGGCAAGATAGGATCGAAGGAGAACGAGGAAGGGAAAATCTTCATCGAATCCAACGGATGGTGCACCATGGCCGGCATAGGACTGGAAGAGGGCATGGTCGACCGCGCGCTCGACTCGGTGAAGGAACACCTCGACACCGAACACGGCATCGTGCTCAACCAGCCGGCCTACACGGTCTACCATATCGAATCGGGAGAGATATCGAGCTACCCCGAAGGCTACAAGGAGAACGCCGGCATTTTCTGTCACAACAACCCCTGGATCATGATAGGAGAGACCGTGCGCGGACGGGGTGACCGGGCATGGGAGTACTACCGCAAGATATGCCCCGCCTACATTGAGGAGAACGACAGCGAGCTGCACAAGGTCGAACCCTACGTCTACGCACAGATGATTGCCGGGAAGGACGCCTTCCGCCCCGGAGAGGCCAAGAACTCGTGGCTCACCGGAACCGCCGCATGGAACTACTTCGCCATCACGCAGTATATACTCGGCATACGCCCTGAATACGACGGCCTGCTCATCGACCCATGCATACCGCCCGAATGGAAGGAGTACTCCGTCTGCCGCACCTTCCGCGGTACCACCTACCACATCACCGTCAGAAACCCCAACGCCAGAATGAAAGGAGTTTCACAGATATGGGTGGACGGAAAGGCAATAGAAGGGAATATAATACCTCTTCAAGAAAACAATAACTGCTACGTAGAAGTCTTAATGTAAACAACACTTGTACATGAAAAGAAAAACAATCATAGCCACTGGCTGTATCATAGCATTTCTTGGCATCGTATCCTGCTCTGTACATACAGAGACCTGTCAGGAAATAGATGCCAACAAAATGCTTAAGTATTGCGACACCCAAATCAGACAAACACTTTCGCAATTGGGTAACGATTCGTGCCTGCTTCCGCGGAGCATCCCGAACGACAGCCAAAAATGGGGAACTATCAATGCCTACGACTGGACCAGCGGATTTTGGCCAGGCATTCTGTGGTACGACTATCAAAACACAGGAGACGAATTCATCAAAAGCCAAGCCTCCCGCTACACCGAATATCTCACCGTATTGCTCCAACCCGAACATCAAGGTGACCATGATTTAGGATTCCAGTTCCTGTGCAGTTTTGTCAATGGCTATCGGCTGACTGGAAACGATGCTTACAAAAAAATCGCATTGGCCGGCGCCGACAAACTGGCCAGATTTTATCATCCCAAAGTGGGCACCATCTGTTCCTGGGCTCATATGAGAGAAAAAATGGGTTGGCCACACAATACCATCATGGACAACATGATGAATCTCGAACTGTTATTTTGGGCAGCGAAAAACGGAGGGAACAAAGCTTACTATGACATGGCTGAAAGTCATGCCCGAGTAACTATGGAACATCAGTTTCGCAAGGACTATACCAGCTATCATGTTGCCATATACGACACCGTGAACGGAAATTTCATAAAAGGTGTCACCAATCAAGGCTGTAGTGACGAATCTTTTTGGGCACGTGGACAAGCATGGGCCATTTACGGATACACTATGGTCTATCGGGAAACTGGCGACAAAACATTCCTTGACTTTGCAGAAAAGATAACCGACGTATATTTAGAGCGGCTGCCTGCCGATTACATCCCCTATTGGGACTTTGATGCCCCCGGCATCCCCCATGAGCCTAAAGATGCTTCGGCTGCGGCCATTGTAGCCTCCGGGTTGTTAGAACTATCACAATTGGAAAATGACCCCCAAAAATCAAAAACATATTTCATGGCTGCCGAAAAAATGCTTGCCAGTCTTTCAAGCGAAAGCTATAAAAGCGGGGACAACAAGCCGGCATTTCTCCTGCATTCCACGGGAAACTATCCGGCCGGATACGAAATAGATGCTGCCATAAATTATGCCGATTATTATTATATCGAGGCTTTGACACGCTATAAAAAAATCACAAGCAATTAAAATTTACAGGAAAACAAAACTAAAAATCTACACAAAATGAACAAAGCAAAGTTATTCACGATTTTTGCTGCGGCTTGGTTTGCCGCCACACCTTCCGTGCATGCTTCGAACGATATGCAATGGAACATACTTGACAAGTCAATGGCCAACTGGGACCAGAATGATGGCAACGACGTAAACCAGGCATGGAAAGTAACCAAAAGCTACATTACGGCCCAACAAGAAGACGGCTATGTCCATATAGAAAAGCTGACCGGAGCCGATGGTTTTATAAGCCCGACCGCTTATCCGACAACATCTAAAGACATATACACCTTCGACATCAGAGCTAAAGTCAACGCCTGTGAAATAAACGATACTGAAACAGCTTTTGAGGCTGCCCAGATAAGTGTCGCTGTTGCCGGAAAAAAGATGAAAATCTATCTGAAACATGGAGATGAAACCAATGGCTACCTCTGTTTCACCCCTGCATGGCAACATGACCCGGACGAAAAAATCCAGCTGAACACTTCTGACTGGCACACGTACCGTTTCGTTTATGATCCGGTCAACTATGCCTATGACTTGTACATAGATGATCTTTTCACTCCAGTTGCCAGCAAAGTAAAAACACACTATGATGGTACTAAAAACTATGTCATGATTGGAGCTGACAAAGACCAGTATTGCAACATGGATGTTGAATTTGTACGCATGGGTACCGGAAATTTTTCTTTAAAGCCACAAATAAACAACATCCAAGTCAGTTCCGACAGCCACGTAGAAGGCAATGAGAGAACTATCACGGTTACCATTAATACCAGCCTGATAGAAAATGGCACGAAAGTACAGCTTGCCCTGTTCGATTCATTGGACAACCAGGTGACCGAAGCGACAGAACTTTCAGTTGAAGACAAC
This sequence comes from uncultured Porphyromonadaceae bacterium, assembly GCA_949285425.1. Lineage (GTDB taxonomy): Bacteria > Bacteroidota > Bacteroidia > Bacteroidales > Paludibacteraceae > QVMH01. The sequence goes on along the minus strand of CASEAJ010000081.1, from coordinate 14,492 downwards.
AAAGCGACTTCCCCGTTCACCATTCCGGCCTCTATAAACAAAGGAATATACACTTTGAAAGCCATGGTAACGGAACAACAAGCAAACGGCTCCCCTATCCTTCCCCAAACGTTGGATTACTACATTGTCGAACCATCTCCCATCACGCTCGGACTCCTTCCAGAAGTATCTCCTGTCGGATTCATTATAGAAACAGAAGACTACAAGATACCGTCTCCGACCAACGAGTACATATTTCCGGTTGTAATCGACACGAAAAAACATGTTGACTCAAACGGTAATTTTGCAAACGGAAGCAAGCCCAAAGACCGTTACTACTGGTATCACACACCCCACAACGACCCGGGAGGCATGTACCTTTATACAGCTCCTACCCTGGATGGCCCCTGGACGGAACAAGGTGTTCGTGCCAGTCTGGAATGGGCCACTGAAAACGGTTTGAAAACGCCCCACATCTCAGGCTGTCATATATTATGGAATGATGTCTATCAAAAATACTTCATGTATTTCCATGGAAACAACAATCAGACCAACTATGCAACCAGCGATGACCTGTGGAACTGGACTTTCGGTGGCAAACTCGTACAATATGATGATTTCAGCTTCAGTTCCCGCGAAGCCAGCTATGCCAAGGTTTTCGAATACGAAGTACCCGGCCTTAACAATAAATATGTCATGATGCTCATGATAAATGAAAACAATTCACGTACCATTTATTGGGCACATTCGACCGACGGAATTGACTGGAAAGCGGTACGCAAGCCCTTGATATCGCCCAAAACCGGTTACAAAAAAGTACCCGGAACCAATACCCGACCCAGTTACAACAATAATGTAAGCGCCCCTTATTTCATGATTGCCGGAGGACGTTATTTCGTCTTGTTCCACAGTAGTGCCGGCAACATATCAGTCGTTGAAATCGGAGAAAAATTTGACATGGAAGTACATTGGGGCACATATATGAATTGCAAGGACGTAGTCATTACCGAAGATGAAGACGGCAATCCGGCCGCTGTATCGCGTGTTGCTTCTCCTTTCTTCATACAAGACGATTACGGCACCTGGTACATGTTCTTTGAAGCAGGACACCGGTTGGGCAGCAATACCGCCTATGCGAAAGGAGAAACCCCTCCTACCACACAAATAAACCAAACAAGGCATAACACGCTCTTTGAGCATTACAAAAAGGGAGAAAATGTCATCGTTTATAACCCACTTGAAACTGCCTGTTCCTATGAGCTTTACAATCCTACAGGCATCTTACTGCAAGCCGGAACCTTACAGCCTGGAGATAACTCGTTTGATTCTCCGGAAGGCTTGAACCTGCTGCGCATCACAACAGAAGATGAGATACAGACATTAAAAATTCAATAATCACATAAACCCAAGTTGTATCAACTGAAAGAGTGTGCCACAACATGTCGGCACACTCTTTTTTTATAAAAGCACACCGTCAAAAAGCAACAAAGAGAAAAAAGCCAACATGATCTGTTGGAAGTTCCTGCCGGAAAGAGAATCGACAACGGCTCATGCCCATTAATGTCATGTATTTTCCCTTTCGATGTTATCGTCCCACAGCTGTGGGACATTTGTTTCACAGCAATGAGACTAATGTCCCACAGCAATGAAACATTAGTCTCACAGCTGTGGGACGACAAAATATTGCTGTCAGATCCAGGGAAAATGCATTATAAAACGTGTCTTTTGACGAATAAGGCAGACAGCAAAGGGGCTGTCCGCCCCTGCGACCCCGACTTATTTCACTTCGCGCCTTTCCCTCACGCTCGGCATAGTGCAAACAAGTTTGCCTTCTGCGCTCACTTATCGGGAAATTCTTTCTGCAGCGAAAGAAACGAAGCAAAGAACGCCGCCGCTGTGCCTGCTTCGCACGGAAAAACCCGTCCTTGCGAAGCCTGAATGCCTGAACTCGCTTCGCTCACACAACAGGCCTTCGGGCGGCTTCTACAGGCCGATTTTCCGGCTCACCGGACAAGGCGGGGAAAAATGTACCGTACATTAAGCCACTTAGCCTAAAAAATCAGTTGAGAAACTGAAGTTATCGTTTGTTTTTTGAACGTTTATTGCCACATTTTATAATGCGTTTTCCCAGGCTGTCAGATATACAATTTCATTATCTGTGTTTTTCAAATAAGGAAAGGGATGTGTCAAGCATCTTACACACTCGAACACATCCCTCTATAATCGTCAATATTCCCCAAAGGAAATTCTACTTCACTGCCAGTCTATAAGACTTGTCAGCTACCTGAAGAATATAAAGTCCGGGGTGAACCATCTTGTTGTAATTACCGGAAACGGTCTGTTCATCGAGCAACTGACCCGAAACAGCGTACAGCTTCACAGTTGCCGTTCCATCAAAAGTTGCCTGAATTGCCTGGCCTGCAGTAAAGACATTCGCTTGTAGGGTGGGCTGTTCAAATCCGGTTGTCGGATTTCCGCTGACGGAAAAATCCGTAGAATAAATCGCCGATTGAATCGTATCGCCATAGCATACGGTTTCATACCATACATTCAATGTATAATCACCTGCCGACAATCCTCCTGTCACGTTTAAAGGTGCTCCCATAGTCCATACAGTTTCATACTCAGGAACCGTAGCATCGGCTGTTGTTACCAACAAAGCGTTGTTTTCTACAATCATTTCTGTTGAATCCGCATTAAATACGTTATAATACATCTTGGCTTCAATGGTTTCGGGAGCGAGTTTCAAAAGGTCGTTAGGTTTTTCTGCTGCGGCTCCGGCCTCTCCCGTTGGGTCTATGCGAGCCGATACTGAGGTTGTACCACCGGCAAGCAACAACGGATTTTCAACAGAAAATGCACCTATATTTGCCGGTAATTCGGCTGCGGGAACTTTTTCTGCATCAATTATAATAGTGTCACCATCCAACAAAGTAACAAGTTTTTGTACAGGTTCTTCCAATGTCAACGTATGGCGGTTGTATGTCAGTTTCCATCTCACTTTTCCATTAGCAACAGACAATCTATATTTAGATCCTCCAAAAGGAAGTACATCCGAGGAATAAATCGTTGTAGTTGGAGGGCAAATAGCCATTTCTATCGCACCTTTATAATTGGTATGTGTAAACACAATGCTTGTATTTCCTTGCTCATCAGGTTCGGGAAACATTTGTCCACTTATAAACGTTGTCGTATTGCTATAATGAAGTGTTTGTGCATCACACAGGAACTTGATACACTTATACTCTGTTTCTTTTCCTGCATTTACAGTGTGTACTTTGGCACGAAAAACAATATCTTTTTGCTCTTTTACAGAAAAAGGTCTGCCAGCCTTTGCCATATTATGAGTACTCTCATAAATAACCGTATCTTTAAAAGTCACCTGATATTCATAATCTCCTGCGGGCAAGCTCAAAGTGAGTGTATAAATGTCGCTTCCTTCTGCAGGTGCTTCCATTTTGTAAGCGTCGGTCGGTTCGCCCGACAACTCAGCAAAACTAACCGGAGTCAGCAATATACCCGTTTTAATTCCTGACTCTGCCGGCACTTTATTAAAACGAACATACAAGTCCTGTCCCCAAACCACATTTACGGCCAACAAGGCCACTCCCAAAAACGAAATAATTTTTCTCATGATAAATACTAATTAAACTGTGAATAATTATATTGATTTTATATTTGCAAAGTAAAGCATATAAAGTCAAGCGACATGCCAAAATCTTGTACTTGAATGCAACAATATTGTAAAAGCGAAAGATTTTTCCCCATCGACCATCTTTTCACAAGACTGTGCTGTGAATGGCCGGCATGACAAATGGAACAAACCGTAGAGAAATTACGCCCAACCATTATTTTTACCAAAATTTATCTATCCATAACACATACGGCATACCACAAAACCTGCATTGACATAGAAAAAAAATGAAAAAAACTCCTTCAATTCCGACATTTACAATATTGTTGCATACATGTACAATATTTTTCTATTTTATTAAAGTCAATTCCCATACATTTGTGATAGCAAATACAGAGAAAAACAAATGAAAAAAGAAAATCTGATAGCGAGAATGAATGCATACAATATTATAACAATATTTTTCCTTGCATCTCTTGCCTTTCTTCCTCTACAAGCAGAAACATACAAATCAGATCTGGTTGACATGTTCATGGGAGTACAGGGATTCAGCAATTGCATCATCGGTCCGCAACTGCCCCACGGCTCTGTCAACCCTGCCCCACAAACTCCTAACGGACATCACGACGGTTATGACCCCAACGAGCCGATACGGGGATTCGGACAACTTCATGCTTCAGGAATCGGTTGGGGACGTTACGGACAAATCTTCCTGTCGCCACAAACCGGATTCAATGCTCGGGAAGATGGACACGATTCGGAAAAATCAAAAGAAATTGCCCGACCTTATTATTATAGTGTACAGTTGGACCGTTATGACATAAAAGCGGAAATCACGCCAACCCACCATTGTGCCTATTACCGGTTCACCTATCCGGACACAAAACAAGGTAATCTTCTGCTTGATGTGGCACACAGCATCCCGCAGCACATTGTCCCCATTGTCAGAGGAAAATTCTACGGAGGCGAAATCCACTACAACCAAGAGACGCAAACTTTAAGCGGTTGGGGTGAGTATTCCGGTGGTTTCGGCAACGACATCGAACCTTATAAAGTATATTACTGCATCGCACTGGATGTAAAGCCACAAGAAGTCAGAATAACCGACAAGGGAGCAAAGGAACTGTATGCCCAAATAAAACTGCCGGCCAATCCGGGCGAAGTCCATGTGCAAGTTGGCATTTCTATGAAAAGTGTAGCAAATGCGGCACGGTTTCTCCAAGAAGAAACACACGGACGCACATTCGAACAAATCAAAATGCAAGCATTACAACAATGGGAAAAGGTATTCTCTACCATTGAAGTAAAAGGAGGAAGCGAATATGACAATCGCATGTTCTATACAACCATGTATCATAGTTTCGTCATGCCGCGTGAACGTACAGGAGACAATCCGAACTGGGAAAGCACACAGCCTCATATTGATGACCATTATTGCGTATGGGACACTTGGCGGACTACCTACCCGTTACTGACCATCATCAACGAAAGTTTTGTAACAAAAACAATCAATTCTTTCATCGACCGTCGGAGCCACCAAGGTGTGGTGCGTCCTACATACACCAGTTCACAGGTATGGGATTGGAAACAAGGAGGTGATGACGTAGACAACATCATTGCCGATGCCTTTGCAAAGGACGTAACCGGTTTTGACCGGCACAAAGCATACGAACTCATCCTGTTCAATGCAACCAACGAACGGGACTCTGCTTACCGGACTTTCGGTTGGGTTCCGGAACCGGCTGAAAGAATGAGTGTAAGTTACACCATGGAGTACGCATACAATGATTTTTGCGGAGCACAAGTAGCACTTGCCATGAACGACACCGCCACGGCAAACTTGTTGCTTAACCGTGCCGGCAAATGGGTCAACCTTTTCAACCCCCAATTGGAAAGCCACGGATTCAAAGGATTTGTCGGTCCCCGCAAAAAAAATGGAGAGTGGATTGGCATTGACCCCGCACAACGATATGGTTCATGGGTAGAATACTTTTATGAAGGAAATTCTTGGGTATACACCCTCTTCACTCCTCATCAGTTCAACACACTCATCAATTTGTGTGGAGGCAAGGATGAAATGATAGCACGCCTTTCCTATGGATTTGAGCATGAACTGATTGAGTTGGACAATGAACCGGGATTTCTTTCTCCATTCATTTTCAGCCACTGCGGACGACCGGATCTCACGGCAAAATACGTAAACAAAATACGAGACGAACACTTTTCTTTGAAAACGGGGTATCCTGAAAATGAAGACAGCGGTGCCATGGGAGCATGGTATGTCTTTACAAGCATCGGATTTTTCCCGAATGCCGGACAAGACTTCTATTATTTGGTACCTCCCGCATTTCCTGAAATTGTCATAACACGCGAAAACGGGAAAAAAATCAATATAAAGACCATCAAAACTTCTACCGATGCGCAATACATAAAGTCAGTCAACATCAATGGCAAAATCCTTGACCGTCCATACATACGTCATGCTGAAATAGCCGAGGGAGCAACCATAGAATATGTACTGACAAACAAGCCATAAAAACATAAAAACAACAAATAACAAACAACAAAAAAATTTATGAAAAGACACTCCATTTTCTTCAACAAGTACGCAAGTACCTTCAGGAACATCGCGACCTGCACATTACTTTTTTTCTCCATGACAGCGTTTGCCCAAAGCGGGCTGCCGTTTGGGGTCAACCTGGCCGGAGCTGAATTCGGACACGGTTCGAAAATGCCGGGCGAAGTAAACAAGGATTATTTCTATCCCACGACCGCCGACCTGGACTATTGGCAGTCAAAAAAACTCACATTGCTGCGCGTACCTTTCAAATGGGAACGTATACAGCACGAAGCATTCGGACCGTTGACCAAGGCTGAAGTAGAGGTCATGAAACAAATGTTGGCCGAAGCCGAAAAAAGAGATTTGAAAATCATACTTGACTTGCATAACTACGGACGCCGAAAAGTAGGTGAAACAACTCACATCATTGGCGAAAAAGAACTGCCCATCGAAGCCTTGTCCTCTTTTTGGAAACAGTTGGCCACCGAACTGAAAGATTACAGAAAAAGTATCTATGCCTACGGACTTATGAACGAGCCACACGATATGTTGGAGAGCACACCTTGGGCAAAAATAGCACAGGCTTGCATTTGGGAAATACGCCAAGTTGACGAAACCACAGCCATCATGGTAGGCGGTAACTGGTGGAGTTCGGCCGACCGTTGGCAACAAGTAAGCGATGAAATGAAATACCTGTATGACCCGCAATACAACCTGATATTCGAAGCACATTGCTATTTTGATGAAGACGCTTCCGGTGTGTACCGCCGCTCATACGATGAAGAGAAAGCCAATCCGTACGTAGGAGTAGAACGCCTACGCCCCTTTGTGAAATGGCTCAAAGCCAACAACCTGCGTGGATTTATCGGCGAATACGGTGTGCCGGCCACCGATGAACGCTGGCTGGTGTGTCTGGAACACATGCTGGCCTACATGCAGGAACAAGGCATTAACGGGACCTATTGGGCTGCCGGCGCACGTTGGAACAAATACATAATTGGTGTGCAACCGGAAAACAACTACAAGGACGACATGCCCCAGGTTGAAATACTGACCCGCTATTTAAAAACCGAATAAAAACCCGTCATGCGGGAATTTATTATAACAAACCTAATTATTAACATTTCAAAATTAGTTATTATGAAAACCTTTACAAAAATTGGGCTGGTAGCCGCATTAGTATGCAGTGCAGCCGTAGTGAACGCAGGACAACCAACGTATGCACCTCCCGTACCTGATTATCCGGCGGAAGATGTGACACCTATTTTCTGTGATGTGTATGGCGAAGCGTACGAATTGAGCGATCCCAAATGGGGGGCTGTATCCAGATGGGATTATTCCAGTACAGCCGATGGAAGCACGGGCGCATTAGCATTCTACGGAATGGATAAAAAAGGACCAACCGAAGAAGGAGATCCGGAAGGAACTTACTACGAATGGTCCGCCATCCAGTTTGCGCCCAATGTTGACACAAAATCATATACATACCTGCATGTGGATGTGTATTGCGATGAAGAAACCGACTTCCGCATCGGATTCCAAACATTCTATGTTCCCAGTACAGGAGCACAGTTGGAATGTTATTTCCCTGCTATTGAAAGAGAAAGTATGGAACCGGGCAAATGGTATTCTATTGACATTCCGCTCACTGAACTCAAATACACCCAAGCGGAAAACGAACCTACTTTAAACTGGGAAGGTGCTGCAGCTGCTTTGCTTCGCATAGGTAACGGACCGGAACTGTTCGATTATGCAGGTGAAATCTACGCCACAAACATCTATCTGTTCAACGGTGAACCCAAATGTTTAGAAGGGAAAATAATAGAACCGGAAACCGGGATTTCTATCGTAAATAACAACTATGGATTCAAAGCCTTCGCTACAGAAAACACTTTAAGCTGCCGTGCCGACGAAAGCATAAAAGCTATCCAAGTGTACAATGTAACCGGACAAGTTGTAAAATCTGTAGCAACAGAAAGTGCCACTGCAAGCATTGACATTGCCGATCTTACATCTGGCATATATGTAGTAGCAGCCGAATTTGCAAACGGCCAGAAAAGCAGTTTGAAAATCAAGAAATAATCCATTCGGATTCGGGATTGAGGACTTTAGCAAGTCCTCAATCCTACTTTAGTTAACACTGCATAATACAAAAATAACTCTAAAACAAACTTATCATGGACAAGACATTAAAAATTGGTATTCTCAGCCTATTATGCTTTTGGAGCACAGAAACCATTCTTGCACAGCCAACTACTGCCGCTCCAACTCCAACACACGATGCCACGGATGTAGTTGCGTTATTCAGTGAGCACTATACAACCAACTGCAAGCCGGAACCACAAAATTGGGGAAAAGGTGCCACAAAAACTACAATCGATGGTACAAGCGATGCCATTTTAGCAATTACAAATACATGTGATGCCATTTTCACTACCGGTTGGAGTGCACAAAACAAAGGAACTATCCATGTTGACATATGGCCTGCCACAACTGGTACATTCAGTTTCGGAATAGGAAACAATTTCAACAATGAAGTGAATTGGTTAAATGAGTACAATTGGCCAAAACTGACAGCTGGGCAATGGAACTCTGTGGAAATACCGGTAGTCGAATTTGTGAAAGTTGGACTTAATACTGAGAGCAATGTTCAAGGAATCCGTTTTAAAGGCAGCGGAGAATATTGGGTGGACAACATCTATGCTTTCGGCCCGAAAGAAGAATACGTCATCACAGCCGATATACCCGTAGCTCCTACCCCCACCTACCCGGCAGAGGGCGTACTCAGTGCATTCAGTGACAGCTATGAGTCCTATCTGAAAAACGGTGTGGTAGGCGTAAGCTATGCCGGAACCTCGCTGTGTGCCGTACGTCCCTATGAAAGTGACCGTGAGCAGGAAGTGCTTGACCTTGGCACCATCACATCTGTAACCGGTGATGGTGGTAGTGGAGTAAACATTTCTACCTTGGACTTACGCTCCTATGACAGCATCCATGTAGATGTTTATTATGCTGCAGCAGAAGGCATGGTCGATCCCGTAGACTTTGAATTTGGATTGATTGAGAATTCGGATGATGGTTGGAAGGGGAAAAGATTCCTTTGGCTGACGGAAGATGATTTTATATGGCCACAATTACCGCCCAATAAATGGGTTGGCATCAATGTTCCGGTAGCTCCTTTCTTAAAGATTCCAGAAATAGCAGCTGCTAACGGCGGAATCATCATGATACGCTTCCGGGGATTAGGACACTTCTATGTGGACAATCTTTATGCTTTCATGAACGAAATTCCACCTATCACGGGACTTGCTACCGTACAACTGCAACAGACTCTCAAGGACAACCAGCTTACCTTACATGCCATTGAAAAAATTGAAAATGTTAACATTTATAACATGACAGGACAACAAGTCATGGTTAACACAACCAATGGTTTTTCCGTACAAGTTGACCTTACCACTCTGCCGACGGGCAGCTATGTCGTAATAGCCACACTTGCCAATGGGCAAAAAGCCAGCACGCACATTATAAAATAAAATAGTCATATGCAAAAAGGCGAAAAGGGAGATTTAAAACATCTGCTTTTCACCTTTTTGTTTTCCTCCGAACTTTTTAATTGTCATTATTTAATAATTTATTCCATTCTTCAACATGAACAAAAAGCTAAAAACATGTTTGTTTAGTGCCCTACTCCTTGCCGGAGTATCGGCAAGCTATGCACAGCCAACCACGGCTGCACCAACCCCAACACAAGATGCCACAGATGTGGCTGTGTTGTTCAGCGACCATTACACAACCAAGTGTAAACCGGAACCACAACCTTGGGGAGGTGATTTTGCCGTAACAAAAACCACAATCGCAGGTACGGACGATGCCATTCTTGCATCACAAGGAAACAGTCACGCCGTTTTCACTACGGGTTGGGAAGCCCAGAAAAAAGGTACTATCCGTATCGATGTATGGCCGGAAAAAACCGGGAAATTCTCATTTGGACTGGGACTTGCTTTCAACAACAATTTAACCTGGTTAAGCGGATATGAATGGCCCACAGTCACTGGAGGACAGTGGAACACAGTAGAAGTTCCTTTCGTCGAATTCTTAAAAGCAGGTCTTGGTGATGGAGCCAACATGCAATGTATGCGATTCAAGGGGGAAAATACAGGAAAATATTATATTGACAACATCTATGCTTATGGAGAAAAAGAAGATTTTGTCGCTACAGTCGATATCCCAGTAGCCCCTACTCCTACACAAAACGCAGATGTCGTGACCAGCGTATTCAGCGACACCTATCCACGAGTAATTAAAGAAGATCCGATTCCCGTAGGATATGCAGGCAATATAATGGCCAAATTGATTGGCTACAAATCTGCTCCTGAACAAAAAGTAATGGAACTTGCCAAATTGAGTACAGCAGGGGTCAACATCTCAGTGTGGAACATATCTGCCTATAATTATATCCACATGGATGTATATTGGAAAGGTGACGGAGGAGAAGGAACTGCCGGCAATTTTGAATTCGGATTAAACAGCAACCATTGGGATGGAAAGACATTTGAATACATGCAAAATTTCTACTGGCCGGAAATGAAAGCCGGGGAATGGGTTAGCATTGATGTTCCATTGGGCGAATTTGCTTCTATGACCGATCGGTTAAAAATGAACGGCATCATTATGATGCAATTCAAAGGCGATGGAACTTTCTATGTCGACAACATATACGCCTATTATCAAGAACCGGAAGAACTGGTTCCACCGACCGATGTGCCTACCATCAGCGGTTTAGACAAAGCCAATGTAAAATCCATCTTCTGCGAACAGTTCGAAGATGAAGGATACCAGGATAGCGAGTTCGGCATGACCGATACAGACGCAAATGGTAACTTGATGGATTACGGACAAAATAAGAACCAGGCACGCGAATTTGTAGAAATTGTGCCTGGCAACAAAACCATCCACCTGACCAATTGGAACGACTATCCGTTTAAAATTCACAAGAACAGCACCACAATGGACTTGAGCGACATGGAATACCTGCATTTCAGTGCCTACCTGATGAGTCCGCTCGATGCAACGAACAAACCGCTCACAGTTACACTTTGGATGCACGAAAAAGAAGGAGACCAGCTGAATCCGACTGCGGCAGCTGTACCGCTGACACCTGGCAAATGGGTTTCATTCAGTGTACCATTGTGCCATTACAGCGAAAAACTCGACCTGACAAAAACCTACGTATTACGATTCCGCGAAGGTGGTTATCCGGCTATGGAAGTCTATCTGGACAACATTTTCGCCTACAAAGGTGAACCGATAAGTAATTTGGCTCCTGACTGTGGCAGTACAGAAGAACCCTGCACCGGCATATTCAACAAAGAAGACGGCAAACTGCCTCCACGCAGACAACCGTTCCTCGGAGTAAATCTATCTTCTGCATCGGGTGGTAATGTCCCCGGCACATTGAACACAGATTATGCCATGCCTAAAATGGAAGACTTGTGGTACTTCAATGCCAAAGGTGTAAAACTGTTCCGCTTCCCATTCCGTTGGAGACGTATACAACGTGAATTATACGGTGAACTCAATATGGCAGATATCAACGCCATGAAAGCAGTCATCGAAGAAGCCGAACGTCTTGGCATGTGGGTGATGCTCGACATGCATGACTATGCCGAATACACCATCAGACATAATGGAACTGCTCCCGACACCATATTCCAACTCGATGGACGTTACAAAACATGGATCAGTGAAACCAATCAAAATTATGGTCCCTGGAAAGTAGCAGATGAACCGGGTGAACGTGACTTGCGTGATGCATTTGTCGATGTATGGGTAAAATTGGCTAACGAATTCAAGGACTACAGCAACATTTGGGGATATGACTTGCAAAACGAACCGAAAGGTGTTGACCTGGAAGGTTTGAGAGTTTGCTATCAGCGCGTTATTGATGAAGTTCGCAAAGTGGATACCAAAGCTGCCATCGTGGTAGAAGGCAAGAACTACTCGGCAGCCGGAGGCTGGCCAAGCAATGCCGCCGGACTGGAAAACCTGACTGACCCGATTGGCAACAACATCATATATCAAGCTCACTGCTACTTTGACAGCGACAACAGCGGAACTTACCAAAAAGACTACGACACGGAAATAAAAGATCCGAAAGTATACAAAACACGTCTCGACCCATTTGTCAACTGGCTGAAAGAAAAAGGGAAACGAGGCATGCTGGGTGAATTCGGTGTTCCTTACAACGGTGCGGAACATTCGGATGAGCGCTACATGGTATTGATTGACTCGGTATTTTCTTATTTGAAACAGAATCAATTGACTGCAACTATCTGGTGTGCGGGTTACTTCTATGAAAAGAACCATTTAAGCGTATCTCCAGACAAGAATTATTGTGACGAAAAATCGACCATGCTCATCATGGAAAAATACATCACCAATTTCCATGAAGGTTGGGAAGATGAAAGCGGAATACAACAACCCACCTCCTTGCACAACAACCTGACAGTATATCCCAATCCTGTCACCGACAAGGTAACCGTACAAGGCGATGGGGTTATTGAAACCGTGAAGGTTTACAATCTGTTCGGTCAAATGCTTCTTGAAAAGCAATTGAACTCCGCTCAAGGAACAGTTGATGTAACTGAACTGACAAGTGGAAATTACATTCTACAGGCTGTGCAATCGGATGGTAATATTGCCATTTCACGCATTACCAAACAGTAAACAATCTATTGCACAAGACAGAACAATTCTCTTTATCCTGTCTCTGTTTTGTACAATGTTTGCATAACACAACAAGGGGATGTGCCTAAAATCATTATTTTGGACACATCCCTTTACAAAATAAAAAACCATAAATACACAATTATTATGAAAACGAAAAAAATTCTTTGGGCCAGCTTATGTGCTGCTGTCAGCATGCAAGTTTACGCCTATGACTTTGAAAAAGAAAACATCTACTACAACATTCTGTCAGAAGAACCTCCCACCGCCACCGTTACATTTGGCGATAATCTGTACAGCGGCTCTGTCGTAATTCCAACCACCATTGAAAATGCAGGTATCACCTACACCGTTACCGACATCGGAGAAAAAGCTTTTCAGAACTGCGTAGACCTAACAGATATAACCTTTCCCGAAAACATGACCGGTTTAGGGTCGAATGCTTTCGATGGCTGTACCGGCCTTACTTCCATCAAAATTCCAGCCGGAGTCGAAAACATTGGAAGTTCAGCCTTTAAAAAGTGCGGAAACCTGACCACAGTTGAATTGGGAACTGGAGTCAGGAAAATAGGTGCCAACGCTTTTCAGGAATGCGCCTTGTTGAATTCCATCAACTTGCCAAATGAAATGACAGAAATAGGGTCTGCCGCCTTTCAAAGATGTACAGTTTTAAGTGGCATAACACTTCCCGACAGTCTTTCCCTATTAGGTAACAACGCATTTGAAGGATGCAAGGCTTTGACAAGCATAACAATCCCCAGTAATGTGGAAACGATAGGAAACAATGCCTTTATCTATTGTAGCCTGTTGAACACCGCCATTATTTCGGAAGGTGTAAAAGTTATCGGTGCATCCGCTTTTTGCCAATGCAAAGTATTATCAGACCTCACATTACCCAGCACGCTGACCCAAATAAGCAATTATGCCTTCAGCGGATGCAAACCGTTAACTGAATTAACCATTCCTGAAAATGTGACTACTATAGGCTCAAATGCCTTTGAATATTGCAGTGGTGTGGTAAAAATGGAAGTATTGGCAACAACACCCCCTGAAATAACAGCAAATTCATTTAAAAGCGTTCCTACTGACATTCCGGTCTATGTACCCCAAGGTTGTTTGGACCTATACAAAGCAAATGAATTCTGGAATGTCTTCATCAACCTGCAGGAAGCCGGAGATTCCCCGACAACCGGAATTACCGAACTGACTGTCTGGACCGACAACATAGAAGTATCGGGCCGCGAAATCATACTCAACATAAGTGATGACGCTGCAAAAGCAGGTACGCAGGTATACAACATGAACGGTCAATGCATTTATCGCACAAATGAAAAAAGATTCACTCTTTCACAGCCGGGAGCTTACATCATCAAGAACGGAAACGAAAGTGCTAAAGTTGCGGTAAAATAAAGGAACTGTCCAAAATTCAGAAGAGGCTGTCTCAAAATAAACTAGAGATGGCCTCTTTTATTGTTTTTATTTCAATTGCAGTCATTGTGATTTTTCTAGGAATAGGAGTTCTCCAACTTACTTTTGAAGATTTTATTCCTTTCACATTGTTTTTTTCATTGCTATAAGCCTCCTAGGAGG
>CASEAJ010000080.1 GCA_949285425.1 uncultured Porphyromonadaceae bacterium | reverse complement strand
AGGCCGAGGTCGAAGAAGATGCCGTCGATGATGATTTGTGCATTCTTGTCGGCGAGCGCCTCTATCATGAGCAATCCTTGTCCGATAGTGCCTCTTTGGGCTACGGTAGGTTGTATGCGTGTGATGTACTTGACCGGGTTGCGTTCGCTGAAGTCGTCGTTCCATCCGCCTTCGAGGCTGACATACTTGCCCTTGATTTCAATCCATCCACGGTCGAGTGTGCCGAGGTAGTTGCCCTGCGCTATGCGGATGAGGTCGCCGCTGGCTGCCTTGTCGATGGCTTTCTGAATGTCCTTCATGGGGGCTTGCTGTGTGCCTTCTGCACGTGCGCTACCTTTTTCGAGGCTTACGTAATAGATGTTGCCGTTGGTTGTTGCTTGATTTTCCATACTATTATTATTTGAGGTTATTATGTGTTTTGTTTAGTTTCCGGTTGGCAGCTGTGCGCCGTATTCCGGTTCTGCTCCAAAGAGTTGTACTGCCTTGTCGAAATTGTAGCGGTTGCCGAACATGGATACGCGGGTGGTCATGGTGCCCTGCTTGTTCAAGCCGTGTGCTTCCCTGTAAAGGTTGGCTGCCGAATTGGGGTCATAGCTTTCCGTTGTGATGATTTCGAGCGAAGCATAGCCTTTCAGATAAGGCTGGTCAATTTTATCCTTGAAATTGCTGGTTGAAGGCAGCTCCCTGTTGTTTTCATACTTGGTAAGCATTTCCACTTCGTCGAAGCGTTTGCCCGGTACATAGAGCCATTTGCCGCCGCTTGTTCCGGCCATAACAAAGTCGCCCTTGTTCATGAAGAAGAGGTTGTCGTAGGCCGAACAGATTTTGCGTTTGTCGGCCGGCAGGTTGGAGTCGTCCCATCCGCCGTCCAATGCGCCGTAGTTGTTGCAACCGAAAATGTTGTGGTGAACATTGTGGTCAACGCTGTTTTTGAAGCGGTAGCCGTAGCCCATGCTTTCCATTTCCTTGGTGGTTGGCCAAGAGAACAATACGGTGTTGTGGTGGAAGTCCACAGTGGATTGGTGTGCCCCGGTGTTTTGGTTCAAACCACCGTTGATTTCGCAGGATGCGTAGAGGTTGGCCACAAATACGTTGTTGTAAATTTCCCAGTCGCCCCCCATGTTGGTCATGATAATGCCGTTGAACGAGGCGTTGAGGAACATGCAGTTGCGGATAACGAGTTTGCCTGCCATTTTTCCACCGATAAGACGGATGGTCTTGTTGGGTGGGTTGCCCACTGGCATAATACGTCCCGTTTCGCAGCCTTCGGGACATCCGAAGCGTGCGTCGGTCGGGTCGGCTTTGGCATATTCGTGCACGAGGCCGAGGTCGAAGAAGATGCCGTCAATGATGATTTGTGCATTCTTGTCGGCGAGCGCCTCTATCATGAGCAATCCTTGTCCGATAGTGCCCCTTTGGGCTACGTTAGGCTGTATGCGTGTGATGTACTTGACCGGGTTGCGTTCGCTGAAGTCGTCGTTCCATCCGCCTTCGAGGCTGACATACTTGCCCTTGATTTCAATCCATCCACGGTCGAGTGTTCCGAGATAGTTGCCTTGCGCAATACGGATAAGGTCGCCGCTGGCTGCCTTGTCGATGGCTTTCTGAATATCTTTCATGGGGGCTTGCTGTGTGCCTTCTGCACGTGCGCTGCCCTTTTCGAGGCTCACATAATAGATGTTGCCGTTGGTGACGGCGGCTGCCGATGGTTCACTGGCATTTTGCTGGGCATTGGCATTGGTTTCCTGCTTGGCCTTGTCGTTTTCGAACACCTTGTCGAGACCCTCGTTTATGGCACGGTCGGCTGCCATGGTTGTTCGTGTCGTTGTTGCATTTTTTGCCCTGTCGATGAGGCTTTTACCGATTTGTGCTTCAGCGACTAAACTTGCGGCAAGCAGCATTGTCGTCATCAGCACACTTCTTCTAAATCTTTTTGTTTCCATCTCGCTTTTGTTTTTAGGGGTTAGTGTTATGTTTTTTTATTATATGGACCCATTGGGAGTTTATCTGTTGACACCAGCCTGTAACGGCGTTTCGAAAACTTTACTTGCAAAGAAAATGGATTGGGGTTTATCTTGTTAGAAGATAGAACGCATTTTGAGGCTGAAAATAGTCAGCCTGGAGCAAATTGCACAGCAGGAATTATAACAGCATGCGTAAAAAAGCGGGCTAAAATACTGTTTGGTAGTATTTTAGCCCGCTATAAAATTTACATTTCCCGTAAAGTGGAAATCAGGAATGTTCTTTTCTGTATTGGGAAGGCGTCATGTTGAATTGTTCCTTGAACAATTTGGTGAAATAACTTGCGGATTCGAATCCGCACATCAGAACAATGTCTCCGATAGACTTTTCCGGGTTTCGGAGGAAAAGCTGTGCCTGAATGAGTTTTGTCTGCTTGATATAGGCGGCCGTATTGATGCCTGTAATGGTCTTGACCTTACGGTTGAGCTGCGATTTGCTCAGACACATCTTGTCGGCAAGCATTTCGGAATTCAGTTGGGGAAGGGAAATGTTGGCGGATATGAAACTGTTGAGTTTCACGAGGAACTTCTTTTCTACCTCCGGAGCGTCCGGCTCTTTGTCAATCTCCTTGCCGTTTGTCAATATCTGACCGTACTTGTTTCTGAGCATTTGTCGGTATTCGACCAGCTTGCGGATTCTCAGTTTCAATTCATCCGGACTGAACGGCTTGACGAGATAGGCATCGGCTCCGCAGTCAAGTCCCTGCAGCTTGTGTGCGTCGTCGCTTTTTGCCGTGACAATGATGATGGGTATGTGGTTGAGAAGTTCGGACTGGCGGATGTCCCGTGTCATTTCCAAACCGTCGTATTCAGGCATCATGATGTCGGTGATGATAACGTCAGGAACATATTCCTCGGCCTTGATGAGTCCCTCCTTGCCGTTGCGCGCATAGACCACGGAGAACTTGTCCTTGATGATGTTTCCGATGTAGCGGGCTATGTCTTCGTTGTCTTCCACCACCAGGGCAATTTCCGCTTCCTTGGAAACAATGTTGTCCGGATTGGGTATTTCCGGCTGCACTTCCGGTTCCGCTTTGCTCTCGGTGGTGTATTCCACATCGTATTCGGGTATCCATTTTTCAAACCTCTTTTCTCCGTGCCTTGTGGGGAGAAGCAGGGTGAACGAGGTGCCTTCTCCCGGTTTGCTGTACACTGTTATGTTGCCGCCCATGGCTTCGGTCATCTGCTTGGTCAAGGCCAGACCGATGCCTGTGCCTGTGCTGGCGCCTGAGCAGTTGTCAGACTGGAAAAAAGGTTCGAAAATGTGCGGCAGGTCTTCCGGCTTTATGCCGCAGCCGGTATCTTTTATGCTTATTCTGATGTTTTTTTTCAAAACCATGCTGCTGATGGTTATCTTGCCTCCTTTAGGGGTGAATTTCATTGCATTGGAAAGGATGTTCATGATGATTTTGTACATGAAATCCGGCACGAAGTCCATGTCAACCTCTTTTTCTTCGGACTGATACTCTATTTCTATGAGATGCTTTATGGCCTGGGGACGGATGTTTTCCACAACCATTTGGATGAAGGCCGTGATATCCCCGGTTTTCCAGTCGGCCTTGCCTATTGAGGAGCGCACCTTGGCTATGTCCAACAGCTGGTTCACCAGGGTCAGCAGTCTTTGTCCCTGCCTTGAAATGGCATCAAGATCCGTTGCGTATTCCTTTGTCGTGAGTTTTGATTTCAGTTCCTCCGCACAACCAAGAATGACCGTGAGAGGGGTGCGGAACTCGTGCGTGACATTGGTGAAGAACTCCTGCCTTGCCAGGCTGGCTTTTTTGATGATGTTCTGCATGTTGGCATTGACTTTCAAGGCATAAATGAGCGAAGAAATGGCCGCAGCAGAAGCAAGTATGACGACGAAGAGCAGATAGAGGATAATCTTCTTTTTCAGCTGTTCGTTGACGTATGCCTGATTGATGACTTCTTTCTCCTTGTTCCCTTTTTCTGTTATGTAATTTATCCGGAGATTGTTCAGCTGGTTGATGTTCTTTTCGTTGTCGACACTGTCGGTATATGCCAGGTATTTCCTGTAATTTTCGAGCGAAGCCTTGTAGTCGCCGCTTTTTTCGTCAAACAGGGCTTTCAGGCGATATGCTTCTGCCATGTGTTCCCATGATTTTATCTCCGTTGCCGTTTTCAACCCTTCGTTGAGGTAATTGCAGGCATTCCTGGCTTGTCCCATGACAAGGTAGATGTTGGCAATGGAAAGGCATGATTCCAGCCAGTGCCATCTGTCTTTGTCCTCATGCATCAGGCTATAGGAGTTTTTGTATGACTCCAACGCCTTGCTGTAGTCGCCGCTCTGTTCTGCCAGCCGTCCGAAATGATTATAGCATAATGATATGCCGAGTCTTGAATTTGCCAGGCGATTTTGCTCCATGGAATATTCGTAATATATCCATGCCGAATCCTTTTCTCCCTTGGCCTCCTTGATGTAGCCGATGTTGGCATAGTTAATGGCCTGCCCGAGGTGGCTTTCAAGCCTTTTCTCTCCGGCAAGAGCTTCTCTGAAAACTTTTTCAGCGACGTCGTTGTTTTGAAGCGTGAGCTGGATGTTTCCTATCCCGTTGAGCGAAATCACTTTGTTTTTTTGGGCTCTGCTTGAAGACTGGTCACTGTATTTTCCGCAGTAGGAAAGCGCCTCGTAGTGTCTGACGGCAGCTTCGTCCAACACTCCAAGACGTCTGAAGTCTGTTCCGAGCTGGTTGAGTATGTAGATGATATTGGCCGTATCTTTCAACTCTTTGGCTAAAGACAGTGCTTTTTCATGATAGGCCAGGGCGGTGTTGAAGTCAGAGGATTCGCGGTAGACCTTTCCGAGTTCCCTCATGGTCGCCATGCTTCCTGCGTCATCGTAATTGGCTTCGTAGCCCGAGAGCAGGCCTTTGAGAGCATCTATGTTTCTGTTGGTCAATATAATGCTGTCGATTTGCCTGATATGGTCGTCATAAGATGTTTCGTTGTTTACCTTGCATGATGTGATGAAAACAAGGAGCAGCAGAAGCGGTGTTTTTTTCATAAATGACTGAATAGGGTATAATTATTCACTAAAGACTTGAGTTCATAGCAAAGATAGTGATTCTGAGTAAATGATAAAATTTTTACGCGTTTTTTTATCTTTCCAGAATGGTTTCGGTGGCTTTTGAGGTTCGATTCAAGGCGGACCGGTTTGGTATGGGCTCTTTTTATGGCCGACTCGGCAGGTGCTTCCGCTGTATTTGTCCGTAACGATTGTTTTGATGTAAATTGCTTGAAAATAGCAATTTATGGAAATTTCTTCTTCTCTGTACGAAGGTGTTCGGCTGACTTGCCCGACTTGTTTTGGCGAGTTGCTCAACTCGTGAGGTTGAGTTGCTCAACTCATGAGGTTGAGTTGGTGAAGTCATGAGGCTGAGTTGGTGAAGTCAGGGAGACAAGTTGGTGAACTCATCCAACTAAGTTGGTGAAGTCGGCCAACTGAGTTGGGCAAGTCACCGAAACCAGCCGGGATTTATTTCAGTAAAAAGTCATATAGCTGTTCGGAAGCATCGGGCAGTATTTTCCTGAACTGACGGAGCAAGCGTTCGTGCGATTCCTGTGGGGTGCGGTGGGGATGGCAAGCCTCTTTCCCGAAAAGGGCTTCGGGTGTGGTGAGCAGAGACCAGCCCCAGCCGTATTTTCGTCCGTGGCGGTCGTGCGGGTAGACAAAGTCTTCGGTGACAATATAACAGCCCATTTCCAGCCGGGTCAGATAGGTGTCGAACTTTCCACGCATTTTCGGTCCGGTGAATCCGCAGGCCGCGCGCAGTTCACGGGTGATGAGACTTCCTTCGGTTTTCAGTGTTGTGAGAATGCTCTCTTCTACGCTTCCTTCTTCTGGCAGGGGATAGACGCTTCGCCGGTAATTGCAGAAGTCAGGCCACCATTCACGGCTGATGAATGCAGCTTTGTTGTCGAAAAATTTGCCGTATGCACAGCCGCTTTCCTGCAGGATGGGACCTTTCCATTCCCAAAGCGGCCATTCCCAACCTCCCTCGGGCAGTTGGGTGTAACGGCTATCTTCATCAACTTTCTCGTCGGCCGACCAGCCTCTGATGCCCATGTGAAGCAAAGGCAGAAAACCGGTTTCGTTTATGCAAGCTATCATTTCGGGGCAGTTGTGTACGGTTGTTTTTTTCATGTTCCGGTTCTTTTTCTTTTAAACTGTTGTTGTGTTGAGGGTAGGAATTCAATGTTTTTTTGCTATTCAGTGGCGGGATACGAGTACGTAGGCCCGGTATCTGGTTCGTTCGGAAACGGGGCATAGCGAAAGGTATCCATGTACGATTTTTCCGTTCTCTATGAGCAAAGGGTGTTGCCGCTGCAGGTCAATGTGGTTGCGGAGGGTGTCGTTGCCGTTGGCATGAAAGTCGAGCACGAAGGTTCCTTCGGCTGCATCTGCCAGGTAGTTCTGCTGTAGGCGGAGCGACAAATAGCCCATGTTGTAGCGCAGGTTGATTTCAAGACAGGGATGCAGTTTGAATTCTCCCTTTTCCCGGTATATCAGCATGTCCACACCGACGCACCCGCAATAGAAACCGGCACATTTCGCGTTGAAGAAAGAAATGAGTTGCCGTTTTACGGTTTCCAGGCATTCGGAGGAAATTTTCTCTGTCAGTATGGCGTTTATCTTTTGTTGGCTGTACAGTAAATTTCCGGTGTATGCTCCCTTTTCGTTGGTTTGAAACAGCGAATAGCCTGTGAAAATGGTATTTCCATACCCGTCGCACATAAATTGCATGGAAAAGTCGATGACTTTGTCCCAAACTTTCTCAACGTAGACCGAGTGTTGCTTTTTCAGCATGCCGTGCAGAAGTTCGCAAGTCTTGTCGGAAAGTTCGTGTAGAGGAAGCCATAAAAGCCCTCTGCCCGACGATGAATAAGGGGTTTTGGCCAGCAGTGCCCGGTCCGATTCGCAGACCAGTTTCTTTACCTCATCAACGCTGTGGCAGACCGTGGGCAGCAATTCGTGGGGGAATGTAGGCAGATTGCCCAACAGGCCGGCAAGACAGTCTCTGGCTGCGGTGCGGCTGTTTAAGTAACCGTATGCTGCATGCCAGGCCGGAAGGGTGGGTTCGGCAACGGTTTTTCCGGCAAGTTCGTGGAAAAAGTGGATGGTATGCGGAGATATGCCCCACAACGAAACGCTTGGCTGACCGGTCGGCAGGGTATCGACGGGAGCGGGCAATGTGGGAAAATGGTCCTGCAAAAACTTGTAATAGGAACTACAGGTGTCCAGGTCGGACACGAGCACGCAATCCTCCGCTTTCCCGTACCACGCGGGTAGGAAGGCCAGGTCGTGCTGCAAAGTCAACACGCTGGCTGGCGGCATGTAGTAGGGCGAAGCATTCAATACAGCCGTTTCGTGTCCCGGGTTGAAATAGAGAAGCATGTTATCTGAAATTCAAACAAATCGCGTTCCGACTCATGGCACACGCGGTTATGAACCGGTTGGGCTACTCGGATACTTCCTCAGATTCGCTTTCTTTTTCTTCTTCCTTCACAAACAAAATGCTTAGTTCATACAGCAAATACAGTGGCAGGAATACGACGGTCAGTGTGAACGGGTCTCCCGAAGGAGTGATGACGGCAGCCAGTACCAGCAACAGAACCACCGCATATTTTCTGTATTTCCGGAAGAACGCTTTGGTGACCAGTCCCATTTGGGAAAGCAGCCAGGCCAGCAGAGGAAGTTCGAAAACGATTCCCATGACGAATATCATCATGAGGAAGTTTCCCATGTAGGAGTTGAGAGAAATTTGGTTGACAATGGAAGTACTCAGCTGATATTCGGTCAGGAATCTGAATGTCAGCGGAAATACAAGCGTATAGCCGACGGCACAGCCAAGGAAGAACATAAAGGTACCCGAAGCGAATGCCAGACCGACACTCTTTTTTTCGTTTTGGTAAAGTGCAGGACGAATGAACTTCCATACTTCGAAGATGATGTAAGGAAATGACAGCACAAAAGCAAACCAGAACGATGTGGTTATATGGGTGAGAAACTGCGATGCAACATTGATGTTGATAATGTCAACGTGATAGTCGTCGTTGCAGAAATTGGGCAGTAACGGGTTGTCTCCGCTTACATGGCAAAACCAACGGTATAGAAAAAAGTTGGAGTCGGTCGGTGCCAGCACAAAATTCTCAAAGAGATAGGGCATTAGGCTGAATGAAACAATCATGAATATCAGCAAAGCTCCTGCAATGCGGAACAGCACCCATCTCAACTCTTCGAGATGGTCCCAAAAAGTCATTTCTTTTTCACCCATACAAGTTGTGTTCAGTGTTCAGTCAGCCGGTTGGCAACATGCATGTGTTTATGAACAGCATGTAGAAGCCAACCGCCCGATATTGAACCGTTTTTTTATTCGTCAAGTCCTTTCTTTATTTCATCTTCCGTTTCTTTCACTCCATCCTTGAAACTTTTTACGCCTTTGCCAAGGCCTTTCATGAGTTCCGGAATCTTTTTACCTCCGAATATCAGAAGAACGATTAACGCAATGATAATGATTTCGGGTGCACCGATGTTTCCTAAAAACAAAATTGTGTCCATATATCAGTTTTTTATTAATGAATGCACAAAGATAGTAAAAAAAAAGATTCGAAGGCATGCGTGCCGTTTTTCTTGCATACGGAGGCGGTGCCGTTGCTTGTACCGGCGAATGTTTCGATTGACCGTTCGTGGGGAGGGAATATGAAATCAGGGGGACACGCAGAAGTGGCAGCTTCTGCATATCCCCCTGATGTGTGGTTTGAAAAAGCGGTTAGTTGCCTATTTCCGACAGGAATTTGATGCGGACAAGTCTTATCTCTATTTCGGAAAAGTCATCTTCGCCAAGTGCCTGCATGGCAGCTTCTATGTCATCGGTTTCGGCTGTACTGAAATAGTCGAAAATTTCGTCCACGCGGTCCGGATCCATCACTTCATCGAGGAAGTAGTCGATGTTTATTTTAGTTCCGGCATAGACAATGGCTTCCACTTCATCAAGCAGTTCGTTGATGTCAAGTCCTTTGGATATGGCAATGTCGTCCAGGGCTATTTTCCTGTCAATGGCCTGTATGATGGCAACTTTCAGTTTCGATTTGTTGGCTACGGTACGTACACGCATGTCTTCCGGACGGATAATCTCGTTTTCGTGCACATAGTCTTTTATCACTTTCAGAAATTCTTCTCCGTAGCGTTTGGCCTTGCCTGCTCCTACACCCGGAATGTTTTGCAATTCATCCATGGTGATGGGGTAGGTCGTTGCCATGGCTTCAAGCGAAGGATCCTGGAATATGACGAATGGGGGAACCTCCAGTTTTTTTGACATTTTCTTTCGCAGGTCCTTCAGAATGGAGAACAGCACGTCATCGGCGGCTCCGCTTCCTCCTGTTGCCTTCATGTTGCTGTCGTCTATTTCGTCGTCCTCGTCTTCGTCTTCATCCTTTATTACCGGAAATGGTTTCGGCTTTTTCAGATAGGCTTTCCCGGCCGGAGTCAGTTTCAGTACACCGTAGGTTTCAATGTCTTTTGATATGTACCCGGCAAGCATGGCCTGGCGAATGATGGAATGCAGGAAACGTTCCTCTTCATCAGAGGCAGCCCCATAGTTCTCCAGTTCATCGTGCTGATAGGAGGTAACATCGTTTGTTTCGTTGCCTTTAAGGACGTCTACAATATGTTCCGCCTTGAACTTTTCCTTCAGAAGCTGTATCGTTTCCAAAGTCAGTAACAATAATTCTTTTCCTTCTACAGTTTTAGTTGGTTTCATACAATTGTCGCAATTTCCACAGTTGTTTTCTGTGTATTCTTCTCCAAAATAATGTAATAATAGTTTTCTCCTGCAAATGGATGATTCTGCATAGGCTTGGGTTTCGAGCAACAGCTGGTTGCCTATTTCCTGTTCGGCTACCGGCTTGCCTTGCATGAATTTGCGAAGTTTGTCCAGGTCATTGTAAGAATAAAAAGTAATACATTGTCCTTCGCCTCCATCGCGTCCTGCACGTCCGGTTTCCTGATAATAGCCTTCCAGACTTTTAGGAATGTCATAGTGAATGACAAAGCGGACATCGGGCTTGTCAATACCCATGCCAAAAGCGATGGTGGCAACAATGACCTGCACCTTTTCCATCAGGAACTTGTCCTGATTTTCGCTGCGCACGGCAGCGTCCATGCCGGCATGGTAGGGCAATGCCGCAATGCCGTTCACTTGAAGTGTGGCTGCCAGTTCTTCTACTTTCTTTCGGCTCAGACAGTAAATGATTCCAGACTTGCCAGCCTGGGAACGTATGTATTTTATGATTTCTTTTTCAACTTCGTTGGTCTTGGGACGCACTTCGTAGTACAGATTCGGCCGGTTGAACGACGACTTGAATACCGTGGTGTCGAGCATGCCAAGGTTTTTTTGTATGTCATGTTGCACCTTGGGGGTGGCCGTAGCGGTAAGAGCTATGATAGGTGCATGTCCTATTTCATTGATAATCGGTCTTATCCTCCGGTACTCAGGACGAAAGTCATGTCCCCATTCAGAAATACAGTGGGCTTCATCAATGGCATAGAACGAGATTTTTATCTGACGCAGGAAGTCGGCGGTTTCTTCTTTGGTCAGGGACTCGGGTGCAACGTACAACAGTTTTGTCTTTCCCGACAATATGTCGTTTTTCACTGCATCGACAGCGCTTTTCGACAAGGTAGAGTTCATGAAGTGGGCGATACCATCCTCTTCACTGAAGCTACGCATGGCATCGACCTGGTTTTTCATTAACGCAATGAGCGGGGAGATGACAATGGCAGTCCCTTCCATAATGAGAGCCGGCAATTGGTAACATAAAGATTTGCCGCCACCGGTTGGCATTAAAACAAAGGTGTCTTTACCGTCGAGGACATTTTGGATAATGGCTTCTTGATTGCCCTTGAAGCTGTCAAAACCAAAATACTTCTTCAGATAACTGTTTAATGTCGTTGATTGAGCCATAATTCTTAAATTGAGGTGCGAAAGTAATTCATATTAACGAATAAATCGTAACAAAAGAGATTGTTTTTTTCAACAATTTATGTGTCTGTAGGGGGAGGTACGTATGTTTTCAGGTCTTGCGTAGTGTTCCTCCGAACCTTATTCTAAAACAAAATTATAAACAGATTCGGAATTTGCAAGTGATTTTGCGTTTTTTTTTGTGTTAAATTCGTTTGTGAGAGAGAGTTTGGTGGATGAGGAATTGGAAAAAACAGACAAAGAACGGACACGCAGCTTCAATTTTCTGCATCCGTAAAGTGCATGCTGCCGTGTTCCGTTGGTCGTATAAGAATGAAAATCAGCAGGGAAACCGTTTCCCTTTGCCTGGCCGGCTTGGGCTTGAATGGCTTTTCCCGCCTTTATACGTTTTGAGGTTGTAGAAAGGGATTGTTTCTTTTTTCATGCCCTATTGTGGTGCTTTCGCCATGTCCGGGATATATGATGGTGGCATCGGGCAGAGAGAAAAGGCGGCTGGTAATGGAATGGAGCAGGGTGGAGTAGTCGCCTCCGGCCAGATCGCTTCTTCCTATCGATTCGCGAAACAATACATCTCCGCTGAACAGCACTCCTTCTTCGGCATTGTAAAAAGCCAGGCTTCCCGGCGAGTGTCCGGGGACGAGCATGGCTGTCAGGCTGGTGTGTCCGAAGGTGATGATTTCGTTGTCGGCAATGTGCCCTTTCAAAGGTTGTGCTTCGCCTGCAACCAGTCCGGACAAGCCGAAGGCCTGTACCTGCAAAGGAAATGCGGCAATGAAAAATTCGTCTGATTCGTGAGCTTCGGGAGCCACTCCGAACGTGTCGGACAGAAACTTGTTCCCGAACTGATGGTCGAGATGTAAATGGGTGTTTATGACCCTTGTGACATGGAGTCCGTTGTCGATGATAAAGTCCTTTATTTCCTGCTGTTCTTGAGGGAACAGGCAGCCGGCATCGATGACCAGTGCATCTTTGCTCTCATCATAAAGAATATAGGTATTCTCCTGAAAAGGGTTACAAGTGAATGTTTGTATGTTCATGACTTGACAGGCTGTCAGGTTTGGTTTGCTGTTAAAGTGGAAGATATACGATTTTTTTCGTCTTGAAAAAATCTTCCTGGAAATAATCGCTGATGTTGAAAAGTTCGGCTGTCTTGCGGAAACTTTCCACTTCGTGTTGAAGCTCGCCTCCCTTCAGGCAGATGAGCCCGTTGGGCAGCGCATTCAGCTGCTTTGTGCCGATGTTCTTTTTGACGAGTTTGACCAGGTCGGCCAAAGGCATGACTGCACGGCTCACCACAAAATTGAACTTCTGGTTTTCCTCCTGCACCCGTGTGTGTCTCGGGGTGACGTTTTTCAGGCCGATGGCGTTGGCTATTTCTGTAGCAACCTTGATTTTTTTTCCGATGGAGTCAATCAGAACAAAATGGGTTTCCGGGAACAGAATGGCAAGCGGAATGCCGGGAAAGCCTCCTCCGGTCCCTACATCGAGAACCGTTGTGCCGGGGGTAAACTGAATGATTTTGGCAATGGCAAGTGAATGCAATACATGATGCTCGTACAGATTTTCTATGTCTTTGCGTGAAATGACATTGATTTTGCTGTTCCAGTCGGTATACAGGTCATATAGTGCGGCAAATTGCCTTTGTTGTTCATCCGTCAGTTGCGGAAAGTATTTCCGTATTATTTCCATACAATATACATATATAATATTATTGTTCTGTGCGGTTGCGGTGACAGCAATCTGTTCGAAGGGTCAATGACAACCATCTGCAAATGTAAGAAGTTTTATGCAAACAGTATGCCTTTTCCCGGTTGATTGCCGAAAAAACGGATGTGATTTGCTGTGTGAAACATGAAAACGCGATGGAAACCATGCGATATGCCTTGGTGAGGCGGGGTGCTTTTCTTTGTCCATGGACGTTCTTTTTCCGGATAGTCAGCATTGTTTTCGTGTTCCGACAGCGAATATTCTACGACCCACGGTAGTGGGTTATACAACTCACCATGGTGGGTTATATAACTCACCACCTTGGGTTGTACAACCCACTATAGTGGGTCGTAGAATTTATGCTTGTGAAAGGGGGAATATGTGGTGGATGCAATCAGAAAAAACGCATTATAAAATGTGTCTTTTGACGAATAAGGCCGGCAGCAAAGGGGCTGTCCGCCCCTGCGACCCCGACTTCCTTTTTCCCTACAGCTGGAAAAAGGAAGCAAAAAGAGCCGCCGCTGTGCCCGCTTCGCACGGAAAAACCCGTCCTTGCGAAGCCTGAATGCCTGAACTCGCTT
>CASEAJ010000079.1 GCA_949285425.1 uncultured Porphyromonadaceae bacterium | reverse complement strand
TTCGCGTAGCAAAGCTTTTTTCCATGACCTTAAAGCCGAGGCGGTGACGAAAGCCCATCTGTTCTTGCTGGATAAGGTGGATGCCGCCACGCTTCAGTCGATTTATCAGAACAACCGCCAGTTTATCGATGAGGTGGAGGTGGCGGTTTATACGCTTGATTTCCGTATGCTCTACCATGATGCGGCGCAGAACGATATCGTGAAAGAGGATAGGGCGATGATTGACAGGATTGTTTCGGAACGGGAAAAGGAGTTCTTTGTAGGTGAGTATCAGGCCGTCGGACTGGTCTATACGTTTGCCGGCAAGGACTATGTGGTGACGGCGGCGGCCTACGACGGCTACGGCTATCACAATCTCGACATTCTGCGGCGCACGCTTGTCGTGCTGTTTGTTGTCGGGCTCAGCCTGCTGTTTGTGGTGGGTTATCTTCTTGCCCGTGCTTCGCTGAAGCCTATGAGGGATGTGGTGCGCGAGGCGGAAAGCATCACGGCCTCGAAAATCGACCGCCGTCTGCCCGTCGCGAACCGCCATGACGAACTTGGTGAACTCAGCACGGCTTTCAACGATTTGCTCGACCGTCTGGAGGTTTCGTTTAATGCACAGAAAATGTTTGTCAGCAACGTGTCGCACGAAATGCGTACACCTTTGGCGGCACTGACGGCAGAACTCGACATTGCCTTGCAGAAGGAACGTTCGCCGCAGCAATACCGCGAGGCGATGGCGAATGCCCTCGGCGATGCCCAGCGTATGGCAAAGCTGATCGACGGTCTGCTGAACCTTGCCAAGGCCGACTATCGGAAAGAGGATATAAAAATGGAGGAGATACGCCTCGACGAACTCTTGCTCGACGTGCGCGAACACCTGTTGCGGGCGCATCCCGACTATCATGTCGAACTGATTTTCGCGCAGGAAATCGACGACGAGCAGTCGATAACCGTCAATGGCAATCCGTA
Organism: uncultured Porphyromonadaceae bacterium; assembly: GCA_949285425.1. Lineage (GTDB taxonomy): Bacteria > Bacteroidota > Bacteroidia > Bacteroidales > Paludibacteraceae > QVMH01. The sequence continues at coordinate 1,734 of CASEAJ010000079.1, read as the reverse complement.
TCTGCTGTCGATAGCCTTTGCCAATCTGATGGAAAACAACTGCAAATACTCTCCCGACCGCATTTCTCTGGTGCAGATTTCTTCCCATCAGGGTATGGCATCCGTAACTTTGACCGACAACGGCGGCGGACTTTCGGAAACCGACCGTGAACATCTGTTCAAACTGTTCTATCGGGGAGAGCGGAAAAATGAAGCCGACGGCCACGGTATAGGCATGGCACTGGCACAGAAAATTGTCCAGCTTCACCGCGGTCAGATTGCTGTCCGTTCGGAACTCGGAAAAGGAACGACCTTTGCGGTGGAATTGCCGCATTTGTAAGGGAATGTTTACGGTTTACAGATTACAGTTTGCGGGCGCTAACCTTTACCCCTTAACCGCTAATTGTTCTTTTGTCTGAAAAAGCAATTTCGCACAATGAACTAGCCCTAATGATAATAAAAACTATTGCAGTATAGATATTTACAGAAAAATACACTACCTTTGTAGTGTCAATTACAAAATCATAATTATGGCATTAGAAATTAAAGCAATTCCTACGCTGAAAGGGAAAGAAGCTGAGCGCTTTGTAAAAGAAGCGGACCAGGCTTATCAAAACAAGGAAAAGACTGATTTCAGCAAACAGGTTAAGATAGCCCGTGCCATATTGAAAAAAGCCAATATGCTGTAAACATGGGATTCCTGTTAGACCAATGTGGTTTCTCTCTATTGAATGAGGACGTTATTGCGGGATGTCGCCCTTTTTCCTGTGGGAATACAGACTTGGATGAATTTTTCTGGCATGATGCTCCAGCCTATAGCAAGCAAATGCTGGGAAAGAGCTATTGTTTCAGGCTGGATGATGATCCGTCGGTCATTGTCTGCGCTTTCACACTTTCCAATGACAGCATTCGTGTCGATATGCTTCCGAACAACCGGGAGAAAAAAGTACAGAAGAACATACCACATTCCAAGCAGATGCGCCGTTATCCGGGAGTACTGATAGGAAGGTTGGGTATCAATGTGGATTTTGCTCATCGTGGCATAGGTAGTGAACTTATGAATTTTATTAAATCTTGGTTCATAGATGCAGGAAACAAAACAGGATGCCGTTTCCTTATTGTGGATGCCTATAACGAAGAAATCCCATTGAGATATTACCAAAAGAACGATTTTACGTTCCTATTTTCCAGTGAAAGTCAAGAAGCAGAGAATACCGGATTTGACAAAAGTACAAAACTGCGGACACGACTGATGTATTTCGATTTAATATCATTGGTAAATAAGCAGGAAGAATGTCAACAAGGATAAGACTTTAATACAAAATGCAGTATTAGCACTTGGAGAATTCGTTGGTGAGATGGATTGTATCGCCGGTTATTGAAAAGTAGGATAGGAAAAACAGAAGCCTTCGGCATTGCCGGGGGCCTCTTGCTTTATAAGGGTTTACAGTTTGCAGGAGCTAACCTTGTCGATGGTGTTTCTACTTCTCCGGGCTTCGCCTACCTCTTTTATCTAAAAGTAGGACACTCTTTTAACCTCATTCTAATAGTTTTCTAATACCATTCTAACGGGTTTCTAACGGTGTTATTTATAAGCTGGTTATACTTTTGCGGCGTGAATTGAAACAGTGATTGTCCAACCGTTTAAAAGTAAACAGCTATGTGGAAAAGAAAGAAACGGAATACGCAGTTGGCGTATAATTCAGAAAAAGTGTTTTTGACATCATCACAGACTTTAGCAGGATTGTATGAATA
>CASEAJ010000078.1 GCA_949285425.1 uncultured Porphyromonadaceae bacterium | reverse complement strand
ATTTCTTTTACCGAAAACTTTTCCAGGGTGACTTTCCGGTAAATCTCCGAAATTTCACACAGACTACGCTGTGACTGTTCATAATCTTTTTGTTTCATTCTTTTGACTCTTTAGGAGTCAACCTTTTTTAAAAAAAGACATCACAATAAAAACAAGAAGACGACATGCCGTACCCCACTCAAACTTATGCGAACAACCGAGCCAAACTCATGTAGCGAATTAACATTCATTCAAATTAAAACAGTTATGAAAAAGACAAGTATCATGTTTTTATTGTGTCTCATTATAGGCACGTTAACGACGGAAGCAAGAAAAATTGCAGAAGAAAATTTTGTTGAAGTAACTTTAAACAATGGAGAAACCGTAAGCGGCTATCTTTGTACCGGTTGGAATCGGAACTATATGACCCAAAAGCCAAACTATAAATTTTCCATTGTCCCTACTCCGGAAAGCAGAAAAAAAGAACAAGTGTGGTACACGGCAGATGAAGTCGTTTCCATAACATTCTCCAAGAGCGACCCACAATATCGCTGGGAATCCCACAATGTGTACCATAAAGCATTCTCTGATGAAAATGCTTTACGGAGACATTTGGTCTGCATAGAAACAGACGGCAAAGACGTTGCAATATGCTGGTGGAACCAACCCGATGGAATAAATCGATACAACGTACCGGTCGATGTCGTAATGTACGGTCTTGTTGTTCGGGAAGCAGATATTGTATTACCCATAATAAAAGGAAGCGGTAAAAGCGCGACAACACTTACTGGTCTTATAGAACATCACATGAAAGACGCTCAACCCGAATTTGTCGAAGCATACATCAACTTTGTGAACGATGCCAAGAACAGCCAAGCAATGATAGAAAATCCGGCGATTATATTTGAATTGTTTCACAAACACTGGAAATAATCCACAAAAAAGTCATAAAGAGGAAAGAACCACATAACAACTAAAACCCACAAGAACAAGGAAATTTCATCCTTGCTTTTTGTGGGTTTAATCATTGCACCAATGCCTAACGGTCTTTTTATCCGGCATGAGCCATTAAAAACATGTGTCATCTGTTATCAACCCTGATACATTGCTTCACCGGTTGGGGCAGATTCATAGAAAATTACGTTTTCATTTGCTTCTACACTCACCTTTACTTACATTTGTAGAACAAAAACAGACAAACTTGAAACAAACAACATGAAAAAGACAGTCTTTCCATTCTTTTTAACCTCCCTTTTCCTATTGAATATCAACGGGCAAACAACCGACTCGCTGCTCAACGCACTGGATGTTGCCATTGCCCACAGCCATATATACGTACAACAAAAGGAAGAACGCATCAACAATCTGAAGCAAATGCTTTGTGTGCCACAACTCACTCCCGAACAGCGATATGACCTGAACAAACAACTGAGCTTTGAATACAAATCGTTCATTCTTGACTCGGCCATCCACTACACACGACAGAACAGAACCATCGCACGAAACCTACAGCAACAGGAAGCCTACTACTCAGCTTCTCTCGACCTGGCCCGACTCTATTCCATCACCAACCTGTTTGTCGAGGCATCCGACCTGCTGAGAAATATCCCTGTAGACAAACTAAGCCAAACGTTGAAAATACAATATTACGATACTTACCTGTGTTTTTACAATTACTATTCACACCATATCGACGGATACGAAAAACATCCCCAAGCCATCCGCGACACCTTGTTGCAACTGCACAATCCGGAAAGCGACGGATACAAGGCATTGCTTGCCGAAAAACTCATGAATAACGGAAAGACAGAAGAAGGCCGAAGCATCCTGCTCGACATGTTAAACAGAGCCAAAACCGAAGATGGCTGGAGAGCCGTCGTAGCTTACCTGAACGGTGCTTCTTACGTGAAAGACGGAAACTACGACATGCAAATCAGATATTTTGCCATGTCCGCCCTTGCCGACGTGAAAAATGCCATTAAGGAAAACGCATCGCTGCATGCACTGGCCCTGGCCTTGTATAACAACGGCGATATAGAACGGGCCTACCGTTACATACAGAAATCAATGGAAGATGCCGTGTTCAGCAACGCCCATCTGCGTTCCATGGAAATCAGCCAAATCTTCCCCATTATCGACAAAGCCCAACAAGCCAAGAACGAACAACAAAACAAGAACCTGCGCACACTGAATATTTGTATCCTGTTGCTTTCCGTTATCCTGATTGCCACATTGATATATGTGTACAGACAAATGGCGAAACTGTCTCATGCAAAAAAGACGAAAGACCGGCTCAACCGGGAGTTGAAGGCCGCGAACAGGGAAATGAACAGCATCAACCACGCATTGAAGGAATCGAATACGCTGAAAGAAGAATACATAGCCCGCTACATGAACGAAGCATCGGGCTATTTAGACAAATTGGAAGAATACAGAAGGGAATTGAATCGCATCGCCATGAACGGAAAAACAGACGAACTGTACAAGGCCCTGAAATCGAGCCAATGGCTGGAAAAAGAAGTGCACAATTTCTACTGCCAGTTCGACCGCTCGTTCCTGCAACTGTTTCCCACCTTCATAGACGACTTCAACAGCCTGCTACATGAAGAAGAGCGCATCGTACCCAAACAAAAAGAAATGCTCAACACCGAACTGCGCATTTTCGCCCTGATCCGCCTTGGCATTACCGACAGCACCACGATAGCCCATTTCCTGCGCTACCCCGTAGGCACCATTTACAACTATCGCGCCAAAGTAAGGAACAAAGCCATCGGGAAACGAGGACAACTGGAAGAGGAGGTAATGAAAATAGGATTGAGAGGCAACAAGTAAAGGATGACAACCAACAAAGAAGGCCCGAAACCGGGCCTTCTTTGTCATTTAACAACAATCATACTGCGGGTCAACGAACCACTACTTTATGAGTATCGTTGCCTATGCGTAACAGATAAATGCCTTCAGATGAAGTACAAACAAACGAGTCTTTCCATAGACCATCATACAACACTTGCCCTGACACGGAGCACAGTTGTACCCGCTGCATACCTGCAAAGGTCGCTTTTATCTGTCCATTTTCCACCATCACCAACGAAGTCTGCTCTGGCATATCCACTAATGTACCCGGGCCAGCAGGGTCTTTACATTCTGTAGTGGATACAGTACGCTTGTTTTCCTGCATTTCATCAGGTTCACCCACCTGATAACAGCCATCAGATGTAACAGCAGCCACATCAACCGTCTGCAATGACCTGTCAGCAGCGGGCCACTCATTATTGCCTGCCACCACAATAAAGCTAAGCGGATATACCCGTTCCACCGTCACCGTATACCAGTCATCTTCTGCCCCGGCCGTCACCCACATACCGGGATTATAATCGTCCCAGCACCAGAAAGAAACGACATTACCCCATTCTTCAGGCACTTTCACCTTAATGGTAATCGGGTCGGGCACTTCACGCACCATAACGGATTTTTCAGCCGTAGCCAGAACTGTTGTCGGAGCTGCACTTTCGGCCACCGTCACCTTAAACAGATATTCACCTACCATCTGCGGCTGATAGGTTTCCGCCGTTTCCATGGCGACGAAATCTTCTGTCCCCGGAATTTTCACTGTATATGCATAAACGGGAGTTTTTACATTCTTGGAGGCCACCTCCAACATAATCTCTTCATCCAGGAAAACGCTTTTTGCTGTATTTTCAAACCACACATTAGGGTTCACATCGGCATAATACGACCATGTGCCCGTACATCCCGGATTTCCTCCCCAAGTCGGATCCGCATTACTGATAGTAAACAGATTATCTCCATTGGTCGGGATAGACAAATTGCCAGTTTGAGCCCCCCAATCCGTCAATGGGTCTGTACCCGACACCCGAACGAAAATAATCATATTGTGCGAATCGTCCACATCCAAATACCACATGTTGTCCTGGCCAGACACACGCTCCATACGCACTCCGGGCCATTCCGTTGCTCCGGTTCCACCCCAATAATGGGCCGCCACGGCAGCCCCATCAGAATACCACCACTGATGTTCCATTTTACAATAAATGCGCCGAGTGTCAGCAAACAAAGCCGTGACAAATAATAACGACAACAACAAAATAAAATTCTTTCTCATGATCATAACATTTAATTGATTGAACGATTGATTATAAAACAAAACGTATTCATAAAGCGACACGGCAAAAGCGCAATTCCCGTCACAAATTAATATAGAGAAAAACAGGTATCAACCTGAGCATATATATAATGTAACCTATTGAATAAAGAATGACAAGTTTACGCTTTGCCGTGCACAGTCTAACGTTTCACTACTTTATGAACGGAACGCCCTTCAGTGGTCAACAATTCCACCAAATACAGACCACGCCCGCACCCGCTCAAGTCCAGTTCTGCATCGGCTGTGCTCAAGCAACATTTACCATGCACATCATACACATTCAACCGACGCACCGTACCAGCAGTTGAGACGAACACCCGGCCATCCGTTACTCCCGGATAGATACAATCGTCCGTCACAGGCCATTCGGGCACCCCCGAATAGTCCGGTTCGTCAGGCAATTCAGGCAATCCTGGCAGATTTTCCACCTTCCGATCTGTGTAGATGCGCACTTCACCCGGTGCCAGGTTCAGCTGCATATTGGTGTTCGTCACATGCAACACCTCTCCGGTGAGCAATTCGTACCAGTCACCCGCTTTCAGGAAATTAGGATTGGTATTGACATTGATATCAGCCCGGAAATTACCTACAACTACAAGGTTCAAGTCTGCATGAGTAATGGCAATGCGCCTTCCTGCCATCCAGTCTGACACAGCTATGTTCAACTGACAGTCACCCTCATTGAACACTTGCGGATATTGCTTGCGCAAATTCAATATTTTCGACACGTTGGAATATGCCTCACGCCGTTCGGGAAAACGGCTGTACCAAATAAATCCGCTCGGTTTCTCCTCCATGCGGATGGGTGAACCCGACTCGCCCGTCTGCACATCGTAACCTATCTCACCGAACTCCCATATCATTTTCGGACCGGGAATCAACGTGGCGAAAGCCAAATTGAGCGGCACCCGCCGTATGCGTGCCAACGAATCGGTTCCCATATTGTTGGCACCCCAAGTTTTGGCCTTGTAAAAATTACGTTCTTCATCGTGGCTTTCGGCATAACCCACCCAATTGCGGGGCATGGCATTCATTGCCGTGAAACCGCTGGACTCCTGATAACCCATAGCCGACTGGGAAAAAGCGTTATTCACATTGCGCCACAGATATATACCCTTAGAGGCCAACTCATTCTCTTCTCGACTGTCGCAAAAATGTTCCAGAATGAACATGACATCCGGATTGGCCTCTTTAGCTGCATTATAATACTCGGTCAGATAGCCTATACGTTCTGCATCATATTGGGCGGCCGTCGATTCACTGCTATGTCGTTGTGTCAGCCCTTTGCTGAGGTCGAGCCGATATCCGTCAATCTTGTACTCGTCAATCCAATACTTCAACATGCGTTTGAAATGCTCGCGCACCAAAGGATTGGAATGGTTGAAGTCGTGATACACACTGTAGGGGTGAGGCGCTGTGACATTGAACCAAGGATTATCGGAAGCCGTACGATTGTTTTTCGCATCCCAATACAGTCGGGCAAACGGATGGCTTCCTGTGGCATGGTTCAACACCACATCGAGAATGACCGCAATGCCTCGCTTGTGACACTCGTCGATGAAACGTTTGTACAATTCGGGCGACCCGTATGCCTTATCGGGAGCGAAATAATGGTTAGGATTATAGCCCCAGCTGCTGTTTCCATCAAACTCCTGCACGGGCATTAGTTCGATGGCCGTCACCCCCAGGTTGTCCAAGTAATCTATACGGTCAATGGCCGCCTGCAAAGACTGTTCTTGCGTAAAATCACGCAAAAGTAGCTCATAAATGACCATATTCGTTTTGGACGGCATGTCAAAGTTCTTCACCTCCCATTCATACTCAGGTTTGTTTATCCGGAACGTAGCCACTGCACCATCCGTCTTCCCTGTCGGATAGGCCGGCAGGTCGGGATAGCGTTCAACCTTCTCATTAATCCAAGCATCACCCGGGTCAAGCACCAATTCGGTGTAGGGATCGGTAATGCGGATATCATCCACCACATACTGAAAACGGTACAGGCGGTTCGCATCCACATCGGGAAAGGTATACCACCAATAATCCCCATCCCTTTTCATTTGCCAGGTGTTCCGCACAATCCACTCGTTGAAATCGCCCACCAAGAACACATGTTCTTTTCCCGGGGCATAGAGCACGAAAGTAACCGATTGGCCATCGGTCTGTATACCATCGGACACACCTGCCGGACGTGACAAAGTCACCGGACTCTGTGGCACACATACATAAAGTGTATCAGCAGCCGTCTGTCCATCGGCCGTTGCCCGGGCCACAACCATATAATCGGCGGTTCGGTCAAACGTATATCGATGTGTCAGCGAATTGGCATTCTGCTCCGTCTTCACCGCCGTGTTGTTCACCAACAGCTCCATGCTGGCAACGGAGGAAGCATTAACCACAAAATCGATACTTTCCCCTTTATCCAACAGCAAATGTTCCGTGGGTTGTACAAAGTTGACATTCAGACCAGCTTCGTAGACATCAACAAAAATATCCTTGCCTCCATCAGCCTTACCTTCGAGCCACTTGTCGGCCGACACGGGTTTGGCACTACGGAACACAAAAGCCAGTTTTCGTATTTTTTCCCCATCGCCCACACCATAATACTCCTTCACGGATGGAGCGATGAGCAGTTTCCACTTGTTGTTGCCCAAAGAGGTCAGCTTACACTTGTCAATATTTTCTCCCCACTCAGAAACCACATGTTTCCAATCTGCATCGTTCTTGCTTTCTGAGGTAATCACCCCGGTGTGTACATAAACTTCTCCAGTATAGTCCTTCAGTCCGCCCGTACCCAATGTGGCATCAAACACAACTTCCACTTCACCTGTGTTTTCGGTAATGAATGCGGGGGTCGTGGTAATAAGCTGCGCCAAGACACACAAAGGCAAAGTGACAAAAAGCCATAAAAAGAATGACTGTTTCTTCATTCTATATAGATTTATTTAAATTGATTCAAAGCAAAAATCACAAAAATTTGACATGCACTTCGGTGCAAGTTTTCCAAAAGAACATGACGTTATATCATTCAAATTATAAAATCAAAAAAAACATGGCGGTTCTATCCGCACACAGAACCGCCATGAAGGTTTTTCGGGCCTATTCGGCAGCCGGCTTAATCACAATCGTTTTCACATCGGTTGCTCCATCGATAGTCAACGTAATGTCATACGTTCCGGCAGGAGCCACTATATTGCCATCGGGGGTTTCAATACCCGCTACCGAATTGGCCAAATCGACAGCAGCACCACCTAAATCGAAAGCGGCCACACCACCCGACTCTTTGGCTGCAACAGTACGGATTTTAAAACCATCGGCCAGCAGTTGAGCCTTGTTCCAAGTCCAAGTGTACACTGTTCCGTTTACGGCAGGCTTTCCGGCCGGCAGCACATTACCCCAGTTCCAACCCGATTCGGTATCGGGGGCGCTACCTTCTTGTTCGGCCACACCACTACCTACCAGTTCCATTTCACAGTTGCTGTAGTCAACCGCCTCCAATGTTCCAGTTTGCTTCATTTCAGCTGAAAAACTATTCTTGATATCTCCCTGTGCCAATTTCCAAGTAAGTTTAATTGTATAAATACCACGTGCTATATTAATATCCTTACCATTGGGAACAAGGTCATTCGGCATCAAGTCGGCGGCAACATCCGTGTCGTTACCTAAATTTGTATTGGCTTTAACCAAACCGGCATCGTCCAGTTGTATTTTCCAACCCCCTCCATAAGCAAACTTGAAGGCTCCCGTGCTTGGTACTGTCACATTTTCCATTACATAAGTCATGGTCGTACGGTTAAACTCAGGAGTTTCAAACGCAGTGAAACCCCAACCGTTCATTGCACCCCGCACACCCCACTGGGCCGGAGCCACAACAATTTGGGCATTAGCCAAATCAGCAGCCTCATTCAAATCGAGCACAATGTGATAGAGACCGCTTTCCGCCACTTTCATGGCCGGGGCTGCCGCCCCTGTCTGCAACACACCACGTTTCAATGTGACTTTGGGCTGATCATTTTCACCATCCGTATTGAAATCTTCCAATCCGGCACTGTAGCGGGTTTCCACCTGCGCCTCACGCAACAAGAGATAAAAATCCTTGTCTGCTTCAAGAGCCACATATTTTTCATACATCCCGGCACGTTTCGTTTTGTCCACTTCATTCAGGCCTGTAGCCATTTTGTAGTCAACTTGCAAAAGTTCCGAACCGGTGGCAGGACCAGCCACATAAAAGCCATCTTCAATAATGTCGTCAATGTCAGGAACATTACCTTTGTTTTTTTCACAAGACACGGCACATACGGCCAACAGAGCCAAGGCTCCTGCAAATAAATTAATCTTCTTCATGATTGATGTTAATTAAATTGATGATTGGTATTCTATATATTTTGCTTTTGTTTCAATAACCCGGATTTTGCGTCCAAATGGGCTGCCCGTTTTCATCACGCACCGACTTTTCAAGTACCGAATAAGGAATAGGGAACCATTTGCGATGCGGTTCGGTACCGGTCACATATTCCACATATTTCGGATCATTGAACTTGCCATAACGTATCAGGTCGCGGCGGCGCAGATTTTCCCATGCGAATTCGCGTCCTCGTTCGTCCAGCAGTCCTTCAAGAGTCAAAGCTTTCGGATAGGCAGCTTCAAAAGAGGCTTCCGGATCATCATCGTAGGCAAAAGCACGCTGCCGTATACGTTTGAAGTCGAGGGTTTGAGCTTCCGATGTTCCCTGCCCACCCCGCAGGATAGCCTCCTCTTTCATATAAAGCACATCTGCATACCGGAACAACACGAAGTCGTTTTCACTGTACTGATATTTTTTCTCTTTATCTACTTCATACTTCATTAGTCGTGCTCCGTCCCACCAGTTGGCCGCATCCAACGACTCTATTTCGGGACGTATGATGGCATCATCGCCGTTTTCATCTTTCTGCAACACGACACCATCCGCATCATACACCGGACCGACGAACCAGCCCCACTTCTTGGTATTCTTCGTGCCCTGTCCTTCATTGCCGGCTCCCCGCACATCGGTCGCGGCATAACGTTTCATAAACGACGGACGCGCACAGAAACCGTTCCATGGTTTTTCAATCAGACCCCATGTGGCTTGGTGCGAATAGTGCAAGGTGAGCGATAAAAGACGCAATTTATTGGACATACTGCCGTTGTAACGAAGGTCGAAGTCGGCATTCCCGTTTTCTACAATGACAAATATGTTTTCACGGCTGTTCTGGTTTTCAATGAGAAAATTGTTGAAAAAGTCAGCTTCTATCGAATAGGAACCCGAGTTGATTACCTCATCGCAACAGCGCACCGCATTCGTGTAAAAGTCATTGGCCGAAGCGATTTTCACTCCTTCAACCGCCACATTTTGCGGCGTACAGCCAAACGACTCGGCATTCAGGTAAAGGCGTGCCAGCAAAGCATAGGCAAAACCCTGTGTCACCCGGCCATAATTCTGTGCCCGGTTCGCATCCGTCACTACCGGCAGATTGGGAGCATTGCGTTCAAGGCAAGCCACAAGATGCGACCACACATCTTCCGGCTCCATCAAGGGCCGGGTGTCTTCCTCGAACTTTTCAAGATAGGGAATGCGTCCGAAACAGTCGAACAACATATAATAATAATAACTGCGCAACACTTCCAGCTCACCCACATACTGGGCATACACTTCAGGAGTCATAGCCGACTTATTGTCACTCAGTGTGGCAATGAGTTTGTTACAAAGCACCGCTCCGGAAATAGTCGTGTTCCAAATATTCTTGAATGCATCGGCAAACTCGTTCCAACGATGCGTATTCAAGTTCTTCCAATAACTGCCATCCGACCAGTGTTCACCTGGCATACGTATAGGACACACACATTCATCAGAAGTAAGAGATGCCACTCCCCAATAGCCCCAGTGGTCGTGCAACCACTTCACATCGGCATAGGCCTGTCCTACCAGCAAAACCACATTCTCCTCATTAGACAACATGTCCTCCATGGTAGGATTGCCATAGTTCTTTTCATCCAACATGCCTTCGCACGAGGTGAACGACAAGGCAGCAAAGGTAACCGCCAATCCATATATCCATTTACTTTTCATATCGTTATTCCTTTTTTGTTTTTACATATCAGATTAATGCAGAGAGAGGTTCAACCCAACGAGGAACGTAGCCACCGTAGGATAAAAGTCAGGATAGTCGATGCCGGCATCCCACACACCGGTCGTATTCACTTCCGGATCCTGCCCGCTGTAGGCAGTCAAGGTAAAAAGATTTTGTCCGGTAGCATACAGACGAAGCGACTGCACATATTTATTTTCTTTCAGGTTGAACGTATAGCCCACCGTCACGTTGTCCAGTTTGATGTATGAACCGTTTTCCAAGTAATAGTCAGAAAAATTGGTTTTGTTGGAATATCTGACACCATCCTCATCATTGGCCAAAGCATCTTTCAGATAGACATTGAGCGATTGCGATGACTGTGGACCGTAAGCCCAACGGCTTACGTTCAGTATTTTGTTGCCATACACACCACGGAAGAAAGCCGTAAAGTCCCAATTGCGGAAACGCACCACGTTGTTCCAACCGAATGTAAACAGCGGTTGCGCACTGCCAAGCACCTGACGCTGACCCTCGTTCGGGTCGGAAGTGTAACCACCCGCCGGCGTTTCAAACATCCATGTACCATCACTCTTGAAGCCAAAGAATTTGTACCCATAGAAAGCACCCACCGATTCTCCTTCAATCAAGATTTGTGTGTTCGTGTTCATGATGCCGTTTTCACCCACGCCACCCGAAGTGGTCTGTTTGTAGTTAAATCCCTTCGACGGATCGGAAAGTCGGGTGATATAGTTTCGGTTAAAAGCAATGGTCGGAGTCGTCACCCAACTCCAGTCCTTAGTCTGTACAGGTACACCGCTAATAGCCAGTTCCAAGCCATAACTGTCCATCTGTCCGGCATTAGCCAACAACGTAGGGAACTGGTAAGGAGGCGTAGGCACTTCATAATCCCACAACAAATCGCTCGTATGACGGTAGTAGGCATCGATACTACCATACAGACGGTTACCAAAGAAGGCATAGTCTACTCCGAAGTTGTATTCCGCCTTTTTTTCCCAACGCAAATCGGGGTTCACATTCTGCGCCACACCGTAGGTGTAGACATACGCCCCATTATACCAAAAAGTACCACCGTTGGAAAGCATGGCCATCGAACGCAAATCGGAAGCCAAATTATTACCTGTCATCCCAAAGCCGAGACGAAGTTTCAAATCGTCCACCCAAGCTACATCCGACATAAAGTCTTCTCCACTCAAACGCCAACCAGCACTAACCGCCGGGAACCATCCCCATTTGTTGTTTGCTCCGAAGCGGGAAGAGCCTTCACGACGTATTGATGCGGACAGCAAATACTTGTCCATGTAGTTATAGTTTGCACGGGCAAACAAAGCAGCCAAAGTATTCGAATTGCGATAAGACGAAGCGTTTAAATACTGCTTGGATGCATCACCGTTTCCTATCTGATAATATTTGGCATTATCGGTAGGAAAGCCCTTATTGCTAATGCTCGACCCGTCATACATAAAGTTCTGATAAGAAAAACCTGCCACTGCAGTAAGAGCATGCCCACCCCACTGTTTGGCATAGTCGGCTGTCAGTTCAAACAATTTGTTTACATTGAAATCATTGTCGCGACCGGCCTTGCCCGAACCGCTTTCGTCCGTATTGATAATGCGGTTATACCAGAAAGCACGATTATCACCCTCTTCCATTGCTGCAAAGCCCGACAATTTCAATCCTTCCACCGGTTTGATGTTGACTGTGGCTTTTACCGAACCACGGAAATAATTACCATCCTTGTACGACTCCTTCTGGTTCATGTTTTCCACCGGATTTGACTGACCCGTGCCTTGCGGCATGAAATAACCCGAAGGGGTCGAAGAATCGTATATCGGATAAGAAGGATTGACGATAGCCGCCTGCTTAAAATCACCACAGAAAAAGTCATTGCGGTAATGCATATACAAAAAGTCATACTGCAACTCCAGCCAGCCATCAAGTGCTTTCTGACTTGCAGCCAACTTCGCAATGATTTCCTCCCTGTTTGAATTCCGGGCGATGCCTTCGGCATTTTTGTAATTAATAGATGCACGATAGTTGAAACTGCGCGATGCACCCGACACTGCCACGTTGTGGTTGTGTGTCAAAGCCGCCGGACGGGTCAAGGCCCCCAGCCAGTCGGTGTTGTAGGTTTCGCCGTTCGGGCCTTCGTACAACACAGGATTCACCTTGCCGCCTGATAATTCGCTGAGATTGCGAAACTCTTCAGGTGTTGCCATGCCCATGTCACCATTACGCACCGAAGCAGACACGTAGCCTGAATATTCCACCTGCGTAACAGCCTTGTCCGAGAAACTGCTTCCCCGCTTGGTGGTAATGATGATGACTCCATTCGTTCCGCGTGTGCCGTAAATGGCCGCAGCCGAACCGTCTTTCAACACATCCATCGAGGCAATTTCATCCGGCGATATGTTGTCAATGTTGTTCACGGGAATACCATCCACGATGTAAAGAGGTGAAGTACCCGCCCCCTTATCAAGTGTGGAAAAACCGCGTATTTGAATGTTATATCCGGTATTGGTAGGATCACTGGAGGTCTTGATGATGTTCAAGCCCGCCACTTTGCCTTGCAACAACCCCAATGGATTGGTTTTGACCCCGGCATTGAAGTCCTCCGATTTTACCGAAGCCACCGAACCGGTCACTTCTTTTTTCTTCTGCGAGCCGTAGCCGATGGCAACCACTTCCTTCAACGAGACCGTCTCTTCTTGCAACTCAACAACAAGCGAAGTACGCCCGTTCACCGCAATTTCCTGCGGCATATAACCAATGTATGAGACCACCAAGGTGGCCGAAGGATCAACCGTAAGGGAGAACTCCCCATTATAATCAGTGATGGTACCGTTGGTAGTACCTTTTTCCATGATATTGGCACCGATAATTGATTCGCCGTGTACAGGGTCGGTCACCGTGCCCGATACCTTGATTTGCTGTGCGGAAACGGCAAATACCCCCAAACAGAAAACGGCTGCCAAAAACAATTTGACATTTAAGATTCTCATGCAGTTTGTTTTTTGTGGTTAGACAATCTAGTAACTAAAGCCTTGTTTATATATAACAAGCTATTTTATATATTGTTTGAATAAAAATGTATTATTTTTACATTCTTTTTATTCTACCCTTATCCGTTTCTACAATTTCCGAAGACCCTTCACATCCTGTTTGTCGGTCACTTCCATTATGGATATGGCATATCCTCCGCCCGGGGCGGCCTTCAAGTTCAACTTCGTCTTGTTCGTGACAATGCCTTTGCGGATGGTGTAAGCCTGCGGGTTGTGTTCGTAATGTGCATCCGGCGCATCGGCATACACAGTGGCCACATATTGCTTGCCCGGTTCCAGAAAATCCAGTGCAAGACGTGAAACGTGTCCGTTTTCATCGCTGGTATTGCCTACGAACCAATTGTCCTTGCCCTTTTCCTTACGGGCTATCGTGATGTAATCACCCGGTTCGGCTTCCAGGTACAGACTCTTGTCCCAATCCATCGCCACGTCTTTAATGAACTGGAATGCGTCCATAAACCGTTCATAATGCTCGGGGACATCAGCTGCCATCTGCAGCGGACTATACATGGTGACATACAAAGCCAGCTGACGTACCAATGTAGAATGTACAAACGAATTGTTGTACGGATTCATCTTGCTCACTTTGGTTTCAAAAATACCGGGCGTATAGTCCATCGGACCACCTATCAGACGGGTGAACGGCAGAATGGTAGTATGGTCAGCATTGTTGCCCCCGAACGACTCGTACTCCGTACCACGTGCCGACTCGTTGGCTATCAGGTTGGGATAGGTGCGGCATAATCCCGTAGGACGCACCGCCTCATGAGCGTTGACCATGATTTTATAATCCGCGGCCTTAGTCACCGCATACAGGTAATGATTTACCATCCACTGTCCGTAATGATGTTCACCACGAGGAATTATATCACCCACGTAACCGCTCTTCACCGAATTGTAGCCGTTGTCCACCATAAAGCGGTAGGCTGCATCCAAATGACGTTCGTAGTTGCGCACAGATGAGGAAGTTTCATGATGCATCATCATTTTCACCCCCTTGCCCGCAGCATAGCGGTGCAGTTCCTGCACATCGAAGTCGGGATAAGGAGTAAGAAAATCGAACACATAGTCCTTGCTCTTGCCGAACCAATCTTCCCAACCCTGGTTCCAACCTTCCACCAGCACCGCATCGAAGCCGTGTTCTGCGGCAAAATCGATATACCGCTTCACATTTTCCGTGTTGGCAGAATGACGGCCGTTGGGGCGGGTCTTCGTATAGTCGGTCACCCCCAGCCGTACGCTCGGCAATTCGTCCGTATAGGCCCACGAACCACGGTTGGTAATCATGTCCCACCATACGCCCACATATTTCACCGGCCGTATCCACGAGGTGTCCTCTATCTTGCAAGGTTCGTTCAGGTTCAGCGTGATGCGCGAAGCCAGTATGTCGCGGGCATCGTCGCTCACAATCACGGTACGCCACGGACTATGGCAAGGGGCCTGCATATAACCCTTGTCGCCCTGAGCATCGGGCGTGAGCCACGACTCAAACACCATGTTTTCATCGTCAAGGTTCAAGTGCATGCACGAATAATCTACCAAAGCCGCTTCATGCAGGTTGATGTAAAGCCCGTCATCGCTTTTCATCATCAGCGGAGTCTGTACCCCCGTAAGCGAAAAGGGAGTTTGTGATGAATTGGGCGTGATGGCCGCCGGCATCAACCCCCGTATTTCCGAAAGCCGCGAAGTGACGGTACTGTACTCCTGAGTGTCATAGTCGCCCGGCAACCAGAAAGCCTTGTGGTCGCCTGCCATGGCAAACTGTGTACGT
Source organism: uncultured Porphyromonadaceae bacterium (assembly GCA_949285425.1). Classification (GTDB taxonomy): domain Bacteria; phylum Bacteroidota; class Bacteroidia; order Bacteroidales; family Paludibacteraceae; genus QVMH01. The sequence goes on along the minus strand of CASEAJ010000078.1, from coordinate 27,481 downwards.
TCTTCCTTGATAACGAAATAAGTCAGATTTTTCTGTTCCGGAAATTCATAGCGGAAACCCAAGCCATCGTCGAACAGGCGGAACCGCAACACCATGTGGCGGTCGTTCACTGCCTGGTAGAGCGTCACCGCCATTTCGTTGTAATGATTGCGTATTTCCTTTTCTTCGCCCCACACAGGTTCCCATGTTTCGTCGAAAGCAGTTGTCTGCACATTTTCCACAACAAAACCCTTGTAAAAATCGGTTTTCAAATCGGCCTTTTCACTTACTTTCGTATCGAAGTTGTCGAAATCGATAGGCACATCGGTCTTTTCCTTGCGCAGTTCCAATCCAAGCGTACTCGGTTTTATCACTGGCTTCCCTTTATAATAAAGGTCATATACCGGAACTCCCCCCTCATTCAGGCCGAAATGCAACTGCAGGTTGCCATCGGGTGAAACAAGCGTTTGAGCAGCCAACGACAAAACACAGCAGGACAGCCAAACGGACAAAATAAAAAACACTTTCTTCATGATGCTACAATTGACATTCGTTTGAAAAACTTATGCTGCAAATGTAGACTTCTACCCGGTCCGTTTTCTCGGCATGGATAGAATTTACACCAGCAGCAAAGACACAAACAACAAGAAAACAACACATTAACACTTTTCAAGGACATGAAATTTACACCTGAATATGAAATGATTTTCTTACACATACGGATATTTTCATGGTTTTACCGGCTTATACTTTGTATCTTGCCGGCCCAAATTCTATAGCCTCCGTGCGGAGGTCATATAACCTGCGTACGGAGGTTACATAGCCTGCGTACGGAGGCTATATGACCTCCAAGCGCAGGCTATAGAATATTGGCTTTCACATCAACAACCCTTCATGGTCAACAAAGCAAACGAATGCGCACAGACAGAAAAAAACATTACCTTTGCAACAGAAAACAATACATTTACAAACTCCAACACATTCACTATGCGTTTCTTTCTCATCGGCTTCATGGCTTCGGGCAAAACCACCATCGGGAGGGAAGTGGCCCGACTCACAGGATATAAATTCATCGACCTCGACGAAGAAATCGAACAAAGGGAGGGACAGTCGGTATCGGCCATTTTCGCAGCCCAAGGAGAAGATGCATTCCGACGCATGGAAAGAAAGCACCTTGAAGCCGTATGCCGGACCGAAGGCAACCTCATTGTTGCTACGGGCGGGGGAGTGCCTTGCTTTTACGACAACATGGAACTCATGAACCGACACGGCATGACCCTGTATCTGAAGTTCAGTCCGCAAGACCTGAAGCTGCGCATCCAGCTCTCATCGCAAGAAAGCCGTCCGCTCGTGGCCGGCAAAAGCGACGAAGAATTGCTGCTTTTTGTCACTGAGAGTCTGACCCGACGCGAACCCTACTACAGCCGTGCCGCATACACCCTTGAAGGAAACGACTTGGAAATAACCGAACGCATAGTCAGACTGGTACAACAATACAACCGCTGCCCGAACGGCGAAGAAAGTATATCATAATGGGGCAACGTACAATTTGACATCCCTTCAAAAGCAGCCGAAAAACAGTTACACGCCGAAACAATGTTGTTAAATTATTTTTCCGGCCTGCCGAAAAGCCTTATTTTTATGCCCCCAATGCCCGACAAAGAACTGTCTTGAGGCTCAACCGTTTAATATTAGAAAAGGAGAAGAAATGAATTCATTCGTCCATTTGCACGTCCACTCACACTATTCCATCCTCGACGGCATGTCGAAAGTGCCCGACCTCGTAGACAAATGTCTGCGAAACAACATGTATGCCATGGCACTGACCGACCACGGCAACATGTTCGGCATAAAAGAACTACTGGACTACTGCGCCAAGAAAAACGGGAAAGTAAAAGACGAAATCAAAGAAATAGACAAACAGCTGCAGGCCGAAGGACTCGATGAAGAAACCCGCGCGAACCTGCTGCAGCAAAAGGAAGATGCACAGAAGCGCTTTTTCAAACCGATAGTCGGCGTAGAAGCCTATTGTGCCCGCCGTTCGCACACACTGAAGGACCTGAAAGAAGATGGCAGCGGTTGGCACCTGGTGTTGCTTGCAAAGAACAAGACCGGCTATCACAACCTGTGCAAACTGGTTTCCAAAGCATGGATTGACGGGTATTACTACCGGCCGCGCATAGACAAGGAACTGCTGGAAAAATATCATGAGGGGCTGATTGTTTCATCGGCCTGTCTGGGGGGAGAAATACCTCAGAAAATCATGCACGGCAGCCTGCAGGAGGTGGAAGAAGCCATTGCCTGGTTCAAAAACATCTGGGGCGACGACTACTACCTGGAAGTGCAGCGTCACAAAACCGACAAGCCCGGTGCCGACACCACCACCTACGAACGGCAACAGGAAGTGAACGAAGTCATTTTCCAACTGGCCGAAAAAACCGGCACCAAAGTCATAGCCACAAACGACGTGCATTTTGTGGAAGAAGAACACGGTGAAGCACACGACCGCCTCATATGCCTGAGCACGGGCAAAGACCTGGACGACCCCAACCGCATGCGCTACACCAAACAGGAATGGCTGAAAACCCCCGACGAGATGGGAGCCATCTTCGCCGACCATCCGGAACTGCTGGCCAACACGCTGGAGATAGCCGACAAGGTGGAGACGTTTTCCATCGACTCGCCTCCGCTCATGCCTAAGTTCGACATTCCCGCCGAATTCGGAACTGAAGAAGAGTACCGGCAAAAATACACCGAACAACAGCTGTTCGATGAATTCACCCGCAACGAAAAAGGCGAAGTCGTCATGTCGCAGGAAGCGGCCGAAAAGAAAATAAAGCAGTTGGGAGGTTACAACAAACTGTACCGCATCAAGCTCGAAGCCGACTACCTCACCAAACTGGCCTGGGAAGGAGCCGCCCAACGCTACCCGGAAATAACGGACGAAATACGCGAACGCATCACTTTCGAACTGTACATCATGAAGACCATGGGATTCCCCGGATACTTCCTCATTGTGCAGGACTTTATCTGTGCCGCCCGCAAAATGGGCGTTTCCGTAGGACCCGGACGTGGATCGGCTGCCGGATCGGTAGTGGCATACTGCCTCACCATCACCGATGTGGACCCGTTGAAATACGACTTGCTGTTCGAACGTTTCCTCAACCCCGACCGTATCTCATTGCCCGATATAGACATCGACTTCGACGATGACGGACGCGGCGATGTATTGCGATGGGTGACGGAAAAATACGGGAAAGAACGTGTGGCCCACATCATCACCTACGGAACCATGGCTACCAAATCGGCCATCAAGGACGTGGGACGTGTGCAGAAAGTTCCCCTGCCCGAAGTCACAGCCCTCACCAAAATGGTGCCCGACAAGTTCGGCGAAGACAAAGCCGACCCCAAGACAAAAAAAATACCGAAAGTCACCCTGACAAACTGTTTCAAGTATGTGCCTGAACTGCAAATGGCGCGTGAGTCAAACGACCGGAACATTTCAGACACCCTGAAATACGCAGAAATGCTTGAAGGCACCGTGCGTCAGACCGGCGTGCATGCCTGCGGGGTCATCATCGGCGCCGATGACCTCACCAACTTCGCCCCGTTGAGCACAGCCAAGGAAAAAGGCAGCAACGAGGACGTACTGGTGACCCAATATGAGGGCTCGGTCATCGAATCGGTCGGACTGATTAAGATGGACTTCCTCGGACTGAAAACACTCTCCATCATAAAAGAGGCTCTTTCCAACATAAAAAAGGCCCGTGGCGAGGATCTTGACATAAGCCACATCCCCATAGACGACCGAAAAACATACGAACTGTTCAGTGCCGGAGCTACCGTAGGCACGTTCCAGTTCGAATCGGCCGGCATGCAGAAATATCTGCGCGAACTGCAGCCCTCTACTTTCGAGGACCTCATTGCCATGAACGCCTTGTACCGCCCGGGACCTATGGACTATATTCCGCAGTTCATTGCCCGCAAGCACGGACGCGAGCCGATTGAGTATGACATCCCGGAAATGGAGCTTTACCTGAAAGACACTTATGGCATCACCGTATATCAGGAACAGGTCATGTTGCTGTCTCGCCTGCTGGCCGATTTCACACGAGGCGAATCGGACACCCTGCGTAAAGCCATGGGGAAGAAGCTGCGCGACAAACTAGACCACATGAAACCCGACTTCATCAGCCGGGGCACGAAAAAAGGTCACGACCCGAAAGTGCTGGAAAAGATATGGGGCGACTGGGAAAAATTCGCATCGTACGCCTTCAACAAGTCGCATGCCACATGCTACTCGTGGGTGGCCTACCAGACCGCTTATCTGAAAGCCCATTATCCGGCCGAGTTCATGGCTGCCAACTTGACGCGCAACAAGGACGACATAGGTGAAGTAAGCAAATTCATGGACGAATGCAAGAACATGGGCATGAAGGTGCTGGGACCGGATGTCAACGAAAGTGACCTGAACTTCACCGTAAACACCGATGGGAACATCCGCTTCGGGTTGGGCGGCATCAAGGGAGTCGGCGAAGGAGCCGTACTGGCCCTTGTCAAGGAACGCGAGAAGAACGGGCGTTTCCTGAGCATATTCGACTTCATCGAACGGGTCAACCTCACCGCCTGCAACAAGAAAACCATCGAAAGTCTGGCCCTCTCCGGTGCATTCGACAGTCTGGGAGATGTGCGCCGAGAACAGCTTTTCGCAGAAAACAGCAAAGGCGAAAACGTGCTGGAGTCCATCGTCCGCTACGGCAACAAATACCAAACCGACAAGGCCATGGCCTCCAGTTCGCTGTTCGGCGACACGGATGCGGTAGAAATTGCCAAGCCGGAAATTCCCCACGTTCCGGAATGGCCGGCCATAGAGCGGCTCAACAAGGAACGTGACCTCATTGGCATGTACCTTTCATCACACCCGCTGGATGAATACGAATTCGAAATGAAACATCTGTGCAATACCACCACAACCGAACTGAAAGACCTGGAAGCCATCAAGGGCCGCTCGCTCATCAAAGTTGGAGGGCTGATTACTTCCGTCCGCAACGGGACATCGAAGGCGGGAAATCCATACGGCATTTTCACCATCGAAGACTATGAAGGCCCGTATGAATTCGCACTGTTCGGCAAGAATTACGTCGAATTCGGCAAATACATGATACCCAACTACCACGTATGCGTATCGGGGGTGGTGCAACAGAAGGGCGCCGACTACAAATACAGAAAAGAGAATACAGACCCCAACGCACCTAAGGAATGGGAATTCAAAATACAGCACATTGATGAACTGGGCGAAATAAAGGCCAAGTTTCTGAAAAGCATTGTACTCAGCGTGTCACTGCAAATGCTTTCGGATGACTTTGTCGACAAGCTGACCCGCACGGTGAAAAAGAACAAAGGCAACACAAACCTGTACGTGGAAGTGCTGGACGACGACTCGTCGGACAAAGTCATGCTGTTCTCCCGCCAGCACCGTTTCGAGATGAACAAGGACATGTACAGTCTGCTGAAAGATGCACGGAACAGCGGGACCTTATTGAACATGGAAGTAAAATCATAGACACACAGCCGGATGCCGGTTTTGTTGAAAACTTCTTCCGGTTTTTATTGATTTATCCGCTTTAGTTCCTTTACTTTGCATGGACAATAAAGAATCTCTTAAAAGAGATAGAGAATTGAATATGAACGTTTAAAAACATAAAAAGATTATGGCATTAGAATTTACAGACAGCAACTTGAAAGACTATCTTGCCGGTGACAAACCGGTGGTGGTCGACTTTTGGGCAGAGTGGTGCGGCCCGTGCCGAATGATAGCACCTGTAGTGGAAGAACTAGCCAAAGAATACGAAGGGAAAGTGGCTATCGGCAAAATGAACGTCGATGAAAACACGGACACCCCCGATGAATACGGCATACGCAGCATTCCGACTTTGCTCTTCTTCAAAAACGGCCAGCTGGTGGACAAAATGGTAGGCGCCGCACAAAAAGCCGTACTGGAAGAAAAAGTCAAGGCCTTGCTGTAAACGACTTCCTGGCACAAGACATTAAAAGAAAGCGGGAAGGATTCCAATCGGAATCCTTCCCGCTTTCTTTTTTGATACATTCACCTTTACTTCTATCAATACGAACGTGCAAATATCACACGCTGTTTCGAAGGCTTGCCGGTCACCATGCAACGGCCCGGTGTCTTGTCTCCTTCGAGCGGAATGCAACGGATGGTTGCTTTCGTTTCGGCTTTAATGAGTTCCTCCGTTTCAGGAGTGCCGTCCCAGTGGGCCAACAAGAAACCACCCTTCTCTATTTCCACCTTGAACTCTTCATAGCTGTTCACTTCGCGTGTATTGGCCGCACGGTAATCGGCCGCCTTCTTGAAGATGTTCTTCTGAATGGCTTCGAGCAAATCGGCCACATAGGCATCAATGCCTTCAAGCGATACAGTTTCCTTGGTCAACGTGTCACGGCGGGCCACTTCTACCGTGCCGTTTTCCAGGTCGCGTGCACCTAAGGCCAGACGCACAGGCACACCTTTCAATTCATATTCGGCAAACTTCCAGCCCGGTTTCTTCGTATCGTTGTTGTCAAACTTCACACTGATGCCGCGGGCACGCAAGGCAGCCACTATCTGGTCAACCTTTTCGGAAATCTGTGCCAGCTGTTCCGCAGTCTTGTAAATGGGGACAATCACCACCTGGAACGGTGCCAGTTTCGGAGGCAGCACCAATCCGTTGTCGTCCGAGTGGGTCATGATAAGCGCACCGATAAGACGGGTTGACACGCCCCATGAAGTTGCCCATACATATTCAGGCTTATTGTCTTTGTTGATGAACGTCACGTCGAACGCCTTGGCGAAGTTTTGTCCGAGGAAGTGGGACGTGCCGGCCTGCAATGCTTTTCCGTCCTGCATCATGGCTTCGATGCAATACGTTTCCACCGCTCCGGCAAAACGTTCGTTCGGCGACTTGATACCTTTGACAACCGGTATGGCCATGAAGTTTTCCACGAAGTCGGCATATACGTTAAGCATGCGTTCCGTTTCCTCTATGGCTTCCTGCTCGGTGGCATGAGCGGTGTGACCTTCCTGCCACAGGAATTCGGCCGTGCGGAGGAACAGGCGCGTACGCATTTCCCAACGCACTACGTTTGCCCACTGGTTACACAGAATGGGCAGGTCACGGTACGACTGTATCCAGTTTTTATATGTATTCCAAATGATGGTTTCCGAGGTCGGACGCACAATGAGTTCTTCTTCGAGTTTGGCAGCCGGATCCACTACCACCCCTTTCCCTTCCGGGTCCGTTTTCAAGCGATAATGTGTCACCACGGCACATTCCTTGGCAAAGCCTTCCACATGGTCGGCTTCGCGGCTCAAGAACGATTTCGGGATAAACAACGGGAAATAGGCGTTCGAATGTCCGGTTTCCTTAAACATACGGTCCAGTTCATCGTGCATTTTTTCCCAAATGGAATACCCGTAGGGCTTGATTACCATGCAACCGCGTACAGCAGAATTTTCTGCCATGTCGGCCTTGATTACAAGGTCGTTATACCACTGCGAATAGTTTTCGCTCCGTGGAGTCAGTTCTTTCAGTTCTTTTGCCATAATGTTGTTCGTTTTCAGCCTGCAAAGGTAGAAAAAATACTTACAAGTTACAAGCCGCTTTTTTTCAAAGCAATCGCACATGCACACACCCGGACCGGTTTTGCCGCCGGGTGCACTTCAAACAGGGAAAACGCATTATAAAACGTGTCTTTTGACGAATAAGGCTGGCCGCAAAGGGGCTGTCCGCCCCTGCGACCCCGACTTCTTTCGCTTCGCGCCTTTCCCTCACGCTCGGCATAGTGCAAACAAGTTTGCCCTCTGCCCTCGCTTATTGGGAAATTCTTTCTGCAGCGAAAGAAACGAAGCAAAGAACGCCGCCGCTGTGCCCGCTTCGCACGGAAAAACCCGTCCTTGCGAAGCCTGAATGCCTGAACTCGCTTCGCTCAAACAACAGGCCTTCGGTCGGCTTCTACAGGCCGATTTTCCGGCTCACCGGACAAGGCGGGGAAAAATGCACCGTATATTGAGCCACTTAGTCTAAAAAATTCAGTTGAGAAACTGGAGCTATCGTTTGTTCTTTTGAGCGTTCATGGCCACATGTTATAATGCGTTTTCCCTGGCACTTCAACGCATCACTTCAGTGCATCCATGTAATTCCAGAAATCGTCGAACAGACGTCGGGCTTCTATGCCCACATACACCTGAACCCCGTGACTGCCATTTTCCGGAGGCACCGGGCGTTCTTCCAAGGTCGAGAAGTCCGGGTGAAGGTAGGCTTCGACCAGCGCCAGGTCCCAAAACACCCGGACCATACTGGTTGCCTCTGTTTCCTCCCAACGATTTTGCAGCACCCGGTGCAGGGCTTGCGGCTGGCGGGACAGACGCTTGAACGTGTCTTCCTTCTCAAACCGATAGGGCAAGGCCGTAGTTATCGGCATAACGTACAGGGAAATGGAGTCCATCCCTAACAGATAATCGAAAGCATTCAGGTCATTGCGTATGTTGAACTCGTTCTTGTTCCACACCCCTTTCTTTGCATCATATTGCGCCCCCAACATGTAACAGCGTATGCGGGGAACAATGTCCGGATGCAGTATGACCGCCGAGGCCAGATTGGTCAACGCGCCCAGGCAAATGACATCAAGCCGTTCGCCCTGCGGCAACGAATGGATGCAATCGACCAGACGGGTCACCGCTTCCGAAGGCCGGGGCTGGAAGCCTCCCCAGGCACGCCCTATCTGTCTGTCGGCTCCTTCCACACACGGAATATCCTTCCGGCCGGCCGCCTCCAATATACCTTCATTCAACCGCTGGCTGATTTCAATCGTCGATATATGCTCCGTGTCATACTGGTTCCACTTTTCATAAACGAGCAAATCCGGATTGTTGAAATGGGCCGAACTCAACCCCACGACATCGACTCCCGGTTCGTGAAGCAGGCGGGCTATGGCATAGACATCGTCTATTTCATTTCCCGTATCGGCATCAATCCATACTTTCCTTACCTGTGCCATTGAAGCACACACACAACAGAAGTGCAAAAAACATGTGTTTTCTCATAATCATCTATTTATTTTTTAAGTTCATTTGCCGGTCATGACAAGAACACGTCTTCTGCGTGTAAAGGTAAGCAAAATACTTCAACACGGCCCGTTTTCGCAGCATGTTTCTTCCGGCAGGTCCGGCCAAACGGAGAAAATCAAGCGCACAAGCGTATGCTTTCCCTGTGCTGACGGCTCATGTTTTGCTCTTTATCAGTACAAATTCTACGACCCACTATAGTGAGTTGTACAACTCATTATAGTGGGTTATATAACTCACTACTGTGGGTTATACAACTCACTATAGTGGGTCGTAGAATATTCGCCGGCAGAAAGACAAACCGGTGCAGGAAAAACAGCTAACGGACACTCACGAATGGGCAAAACGGTTTCCGTCCATCATCCCCGGACATGCTTTTTCAAGAGGCAAAGAACTTTCACCGCACAATTTTGTTATATGTTTTAGATAAGATAAGGCGGCACCCGGCAAAACCATCCAAGCAAGCTCGATGGATTTTGCGCTCACTTGCACTATCTTTGGATAAGACAGGCGGCGCTCGGCAAAACCATTCAAGCAAGCTTGATGGATTTTGCGCTCACTTGCACTATCTTTGCACTACAAAACAAAAGGTTCATTATGTCACGAAACAAAAAGAAAACTCCGTCTTCCTCCCAACGCATAAGCAAACGGGAACTTGCCCAACGCATGATTGATGTATTCAACAACAATCACGACAAGACATTCAACTACAAGCAAATGTCCTCCGTGCTGGGAATCAAGTCGGACTCGCAACGCCTGCTCATCGGCGAAATCATGCTCGAACTGTGCGACGAAGACTTCATCATACGTGTGTCGCGGGGCAAATACAAACTCAATCCACGCGGAGGGTATATCACCGGTACCATCGAACGTCACGGCGTGAAAATGTATTTGCTGCCCGATGACGAAGGCGAACCCATATTCATCCCCGAACGCAAAACCCGCCACGCCCTGAGCGGCGACCGGGCCAAAGTGTTCCTTTTCGCCCACCGGCGCGGACAAGAACCTGAAGGAGAAGTCATCGAGATTCTGCAACGTTCGAAAGACACGTTTGTCGGAGTGCTCGATGTGTCGCCAAGCTATGCTTTCCTCATACTTGACAACCGGGTCATGAACAGCGACATATTCATCCCGAAGGACAAGCTGAAGGGAGGTAAAAACGGACAGAAGGCCGTTGTGAAAATCGTTTCGTGGGAAGAAAAAGGCAAGAACCCGATTGGTGAAGTCATCGACATATTGGGAGACAAAGGCAACAACAACACCGAAATGCACGCCATACTCGCCGAGTTCGGACTGCCTTATGCCTATCCGGCCGACGTAGAGGCCGAAGCCGCCAAAATAGATGCCGGTATCACGCCCGAAGAGGTGGCCAAACGCATCGACCTGCGCAACGTGACCACCATGACCATTGACCCGCGCGATGCCAAGGACTTTGACGATGCACTCTCCGTGCGGCGCCTCGACAACAACCTGTGGGAAGTGGGTGTACACATAGCCGACGTGACTCACTATGTACGTCCCGGCAGCATCATAGAGCAGGAAGCCTACCGACGGGCCACCTCGGTCTATCTTGTCGACCGCACCATCCCCATGTTGCCCGAACATCTGTCGAACGGCATCTGCTCGCTGCGGCCCGATGAAGACAAACTGACCTATTCCGTCCTCTTCCAGATGAACGACGAGGCCGAAGTGCTGCATTATGACATTGCCCGCACCGTGACCCGCAGCAACCGGCGCTTTACATACGAAGAGGCACAACAGATTATCGAAACCGGCGAAGGCGACTTCAAGGAAGAAGTGCTCGCCCTCGACCGGCTGGCCAAGAAACTTCGCCAACGCCGTTTCGCCAACGGCTCCATCGCATTCGACCGGGTGGAAGTCCGCTTCGAGATTGATGAAAACGGCAAGCCCATCAGCGTGTTCTTCAAGGAAGCGAAAGATGCCAACAAACTGGTGGAAGAATTCATGCTGCTGGCCAACAAAACCGTCGCCACACACATTGGGAAACCCGGACGGGGCAAACGTGCGAAAACCTTCGTCTACCGCATTCACGATGTTCCCAATCCGGACAAGCTGAACAATTTCTCCGAATTCATCAAACGTTTCGGCTATTACCTCAAGACCAACGGCAAGAAAAGCGATGTGTCAAAATCCATCAACCGGCTGTTGGACAACGTACAGGGCAAGAAAGAGCAGAACCTCATCGAAACACTGGCCATCCGCTCCATGGCCAAAGCCATCTACTCCACCACCAACATGGGGCACTACGGACTGGCGTTCGATTATTATACCCACTTCACATCACCCATACGCCGTTACCCCGACATGATGGTACACCGCCTGCTGGCACGCTACGCCGAAGGAGGGAACAGCGTCAACAAGCAGGAATGGGAAGAATACTGCAAACACAGTTCGGACATGGAACAGCTGGCCGCCAACGCCGAACGCGCCTCCATCAAGTACAAACAGGTGGAATTCATGAGTGAACATCTCGGAGAAGTATTCGACGGAGTCATTTCGGGCATTACCGAATGGGGCATTTATGTAGAACTGACCGAGAACAAGTGCGAGGGCATGATTCCTATCCGCGACCTCGACGATGACTATTATTCGTTTGACGAAAAGAACTACTGCCTCGTTGGCCGGCGCTACCACAAGAAATACCAGCTGGGCGATGAAATGAGAGTCAAGATAGCCAAAGCCAACCTGGACAAGAAACAACTTGATTTTGTCATGGCATAAAAAAAGCACTCACGTGCATTATCACATTGTAACAAACATGGAAGTACTTTACGAAGACAATCACATCATAGCCGTCAACAAAAATTCATCGGAAATCGTACAAGGCGACAAAACCGGCGACACCCCGCTTTCCGAATCGGTGAAAGCCTATATAAAAGAGAAGTACAACAAGCCGGGCGAAGTGTTTCTCGGCGTCACCCACCGGCTCGACCGCCCGGTGAGCGGCGTGGTGCTGTTTGCACGTACCAGCAAGGCCCTGACACGGCTCAACGAGATGTTCCGCACACAGGCCGTAAAAAAGACCTACTGGGCCATTGTGAAGGCCGCACCCGAACAAACCGAAGCACGGCTCGAACACTATCTTGTGCGTAACGAAAAGCAAAACAAGTCTTATGCTTATGACCGGGAGAAACCCCATTCGAAGAAGGCGGCACTGAGCTACAGGCTCATCGGACGGTCGGACAACTACTCGCTGCTCGAAGTGCATTTGGAAACAGGGCGTCATCACCAGATACGTTGCCAGTTGGCCAAGATAGGCTGCCCCATCAAAGGCGACCTGAAATATGGTTTTCCACGCTCCAACCCCAACGGCGGCATCAGCCTGCATGCCCGTTCGATTGAGTTTGTCCACCCGGTATCCAAGCAAGCCATCACCATTGTAGCCCCCACACCGGAAGACGAAAAACTGTGGGCCATCCTGTCGCCCGAGCGTTGACAGCGCAGCACACACATGCAACAAAGCTCCACCTGCTCACCGTTTCGCAACCGGAAGAACGGCGGAAACCTCTTTCATGTAGTATCCGCGCACCCGTCCGGAGCGGTCAGCCAGCAACAGCCGGCCATCGGGTTCTACGGCGACTATGCGGGCCTCAAACCGGCCCGTGGCATCTTCGTACGCAAAATATCCAACGTTCCGGTACAATATACGCATGTATTCCGCACGCACCTGCTCTTCATCCCAATGTCCATACACCCGGAGAATGCCGGCCACAACTTCATGCAACACCGGAAGCCGGTCATAGTGCTGACCGGTTATCTGCCGCAAGGACACCGGATTGGGAGCCCCTGAAAATTCCATCTGGTTTATGTTCAGCCCGAAGCCAATGAACGACCGGAGCAAATGCCCTCCCTGCAACGCATGTTCTATCAGCACACCTCCCAGTTTACGGTCGTGCCAATAAATGTCATTGGGCCATTTGATGCGAATGCCTTCCACATATTTGTCCAACGCCAGTTTCATGCCCACACTCACCATTTGCGAAATCAGAAACTGATTCTGTATGGCAATGTGTTGCGGACGCAGCAGCACACTGGCCAATATGTTCCGGCCAGCCTCCGACACCCACACATTGTTCTGCTGACCCCGGCCGGCCGTCTGGAAATCGGACCACAGACAAAAGCCTTCCGGCAAGTCAACAATGCGAGCCAAGCGGTTCAGTTCATCATTGGTGGATGTGGTTTCTTTTATATGTAGCATCATTTCAGCCATACGCATTCATAAGGTCATTCTGACGGTCGTGAAACATCACTGTCCGTACTCCTTCAAGCGTTCATGAACCGTTGCCAGCAAAAACCGTTCTATCGTGCGGATAGCCGCCCGTGGATGTCCGGCATAATGATTGATGACAATGGCAAACGTATAGCGGGTGTCCGGCAAATCGATATAGCCGGCATAGGCCCGCACCCCCGATATGCTTCCGCTCTTGGCATGTACCTTGCCATGCAGCGGAGTACCGCGCAGCACCCCGCAAAGCGTGCCCGACTGACCCGAAACGGGCAACGAACGGAAAAAGTCATCGCCCACGGCACTTCTTGTCCTCATATAATCGAGCAGACTGACATAAAACGTGGCCGAAACAGCGTTGGCACGTGCCAAACCCGAGCCGTCATACATGTACAACTGTTCTACCGGCAAGCCTTTCGACTGCCAATGGCGGCGTACCACCCGCAACGCTCCACCCAATGTGGCCACCGGTTCCTCCTGCAAAGCCAGGTAGCGGAACACATGCTCGGCATAGTGGTTGTTGCTCTTCACATTGATTTCCCGCACAATGTCGGACAAAGGCATGGAGCGGTGCACATACACCGTACGTCGTCCTGCGGTGTCGGCATGTGCCTCACTCACCGGCGGAAAAGCCACCGCTACCCCCATATCCGTCAGCTTGTCATGAAAATGTCTTGCCAACACCAGTCCGGGATTGGGAATATCCATTTTCGCTATGTAGTCACTGCAGTTCACCGGTACCTCCCCATACACATAACGGTCGTTCGAGCGGGGAGCACCGTAGAACCAGGCACTGTCATTGCCCGCAGGCGAACTCTTCAGATGATTATGTATCGTAACATCGGGCAACTCGGGCACCATACCCGTCACTTGCGGACGCGAACCTATACCTCCCGAGTAGAAATGTACACAAGCCGTGTTGTCCATATAAGACAAGGCGTAAATGCCCGGTGCATAATAATTGCCTATATCCTCCCATGACCAATTCGGATTGACACCCTCCAGGTCAAACAGTCCATCATCGGCCACCACACATCCATCCACCGCCTTGATGCCGGCACGCTTCACCCCATTGACCCAAAATGGCAGGAATCCACGTCCCCCCATCACTTTCAGCGAACCGAGCGTAGGGTCGCCCCCACCCCGTATGTAAAGATTGCCGTGCAACACTCCATCCGCATCGATTTCTCCGTCTATCTGAATCCGGGTCTCAAAACGGAAGTCGGGTCCCAACAATTCCAAAGCCGTGGCCGTAGTGACCAGTTTCATGGTTGAAGCGGGCGTAAAGCTTTTGTCTGCATTCAGTTCGGCCACCACCTCGCCTGTGCGGTTGTCACGCACCAGCAGACCGATATTTGCATGCTCCATCAGGGCATTGTTGCACAAATCCTCCACCGGAGTCGCAGCCCGGCCGGCCACCGACATACACAGCAATAACAAAACAACATAAAATTTCATAAGCTTTTTTTTATCAAACGGTTGAATGCATTCTCATCCAGATAGGCTTTCGATTCACGACGAAACGGATAGTTCGAGCGCAACTGCTCGAAGTGTTCCGGGTGTTCTTTCAGCCGACGGCTGTCCGCCTCAATATCATAAGTTTGCAGGAAAAACTCTCGCACATCCGTCAATCGGTTCAAGTCTATGACATAAGGAGCCGGCAGGCTTTCAACCGTCCAGTCATCCAGCCCCAGCCCGAAGAAACGGCTCACTGCCCGTACGCTCTGCATGGCGGCATTCGCTTTGCCATCGGCCGAATAACCGGCAATATGAGGAGTAGCCAGCACCGTTTTTTCCAGCAAAGTGCGGTCTATGTCAGGTTCGTGCTCCCAACAATCGAGCACCACATCGGACACCAGTCCCCGGTCAATGGCATCAAGCAAGGCCTTCGTTTCCACTATTTCACCCCGGGCCGCATTGACAATAATGGGTTTTCTGCGCAACGCACCGAAAAAATCCGCATTGGCCAGGTAGTACGTAGCATCCTCTCCTTCACGGTTCAGCAACGTGTGGAACGTCACAATATCGGCTTCTTCGCACACTTGCCGCAACGACACGAAACCGTCCGGTCCCTCTCTGCGGGCACGCGGCGGGTCATTGAGCAATACCCGCATGCCCAGCCGTTCCGCCAGGGCTGCCACTTGCGAGCCAACCGCTCCCACGCCTACCACTCCCAAGGTTTTATCGGCCAGACAAAAACCATCGCGCAACGAGAGCAGGCTCAGTGCCGAAGCCACATACTGTACCACCGAAAGTGCGTTGCACCCCGGCGCGTTGGTCCACTCAATGCCGTTTGCACGGCAATAGGCCGCATCGATATGATCATAGCCTATGGTGGCCGAAGCAATAAACTTCACCTTCGACCCGGCCAGCAGACGTTCGTCGCAACGGGTACGGGTACGTACAATCAGTGCATCGGCATCGCGCACCGCATCGGCCGTTATCTCCCGAAAAGGCAGATAAAGCGTTTCTGCCTGATTATCGAAAACCCCTTTTATGTAGGGTATATACGAATCGATTACAATTTTCATCACCGCCTACCTTTTTGAGCCTGCAAAGATAATGCAAATGAGCACAAAACCAACCAACTTGCCCGAATGGCTTTGCCATGACAGCATATATTCGTGCTAACGAACAAACGAATCAACCCAACACAAACATAAGGTAAGCGCCATAAATCAGCCTAGTAAAAAAAACAGAGCGTTGAGGAAATGATGTCTCCGCCCTGTCCATGCAGGGAGGGGAACATGATTCCTCAACGCTCTAACGTCTTCCGCCCGAAACCGGGTCAGAAGCATCCTCCACCTACCGCCCTGTACAACATGGCATGCAACCGGCAATAGGCGACATTCATTTCTATCCGTTCCAACTCGCAGTTCAAATAACGCTCGTCGGCCGACAACACTTCCAGATAACCGGCGAAACCGGTCTTAAACAATTCGTTGGCATTGCTGATGGAACGACGGTGAATGAGGCTTTCCTCTTGTTTCAGCACCTTCCTCTTACTCATTTGCTCGGAAGCCGTAACCAGATTGACCACTTCCTGATAAGACTGCAACACCGTGTAATGATAATCAAGCAAGGCCGTTTTCTGGCGGCTTTGCGATATTTCCCACAAGGACTGTATTTCCCGGCGTTTGAAAATGGGGGCCGTAATGCCTGCGGCCATGTCGTAGACCAGCGAAGCCGGAGCCATAAACCACTTCTGCAGGTTAAACGCGTTAAAACCTCCACTGCCGCCTATGACCAACGACGGGAAGAATGCCTTGCGGGCAGCCGACAAATCGGCTTTGGCCGCAAGCAGTTCCAGTTCGGCCACGCGAATGTCGGGACGGTTTCGCAACAACTGGGCCGGAATGCCGGCTTCCACCGGAAAATGTGAAGCCGACACGGTTTCAAAGTCAGACCGTTCGACCTCCATCGACAGTTTTCCCAACAGCAGGGCGAAAGCTTGTTCGGCCTCGCTTATCTGCTGTTTCGTGTCGAGCAACATCTCTTCCAGTTGCAGACGTCTTGAATGAAACTGGTCGGCTGACAGACGGGACACCTCACCTTCTTTCATCAGTTCATCGGTCAGCTCACAGTCTTCTTCCGTTTTTGCTATAGCATCCTTCAAAATTTCCTCTTTCTGGTCCAATCCTACCAAGGTGTAATATTGTGTCGCCACTTCGGCTATCAGCAGGGTACGCACCAACCGGTGTGCCTCAACCGACTGCATCCAACGCATGGCATCGGCCCTTTTACGATCGGTCAGTTTTCCCCATATATCTATTTCCCATTGGAAATTCAGTCCCAGGTCAAAATTACCGTACGGATCGGGGATATGCTGGTCGGCAGGCAGATCGGGCGTATTGGTCGTGCGGTTTCCTACCCCATCCATCGTATATTCACCAAAGCGTTGCACGCCTCCGCCAATGCCCAGCTCAAGCTCTGGAAAGAAGGCCGACTTGCTTGCCTTCAACTGCGACTGTGCCATGGCAATCTGTTCCATAGCCTTCTGCAGAGAGTGATTGCCGGCCAAGGCCGTATCAATATAAGCAATGAGATAAGGGTCGGGGAAAAAATCTTTCCACGACACGGAAGCCAACGTGAGCGTGTCCGTATCCCCCACAAACGTATCGGGCAAGTCCACCTGCTCGGACGGAGCAAGCGAAGGAGCCTTACAGCCGACCGCCACTCCAATGAACACAGCCAGGATGGCACATATTTTCTTTTTATTACTCATCATCCTCTTCATCATATTGCATTTTGTTTTTATTCAATCGTACAGACAAAGTTTCAAAAACCAGGTACAGACCAGGAACGAGAAATATTCCCACTACCGTCCCTATAAACATGCCACCTGCAGCCGCCGTACCAATGGAACGGTTGCCCAACGCACCGGCACCGCTTGCCATCAGCAAAGGAATCAAGCCGCAAATGAAGGCAAACGACGTCATCAAAATAGGACGCAAACGGCTCACAGCTCCCTTAATGGCCGCATCGAGTACAGAAAAACCTTCTTTGCGGAAATGAATTGCCATTTCCACAATCAGAATGGCATTCTTGCCCAAAAGCCCAATCAGCATAACCAACGCCACCTGTGCATAAATGTTGTTTTCCAAACCGGCCAAGGTCAGGAAGAAATACGAGCCGAAAACACCGGCCGGAAGGGACAGGATTACCGGGAATGGCAACAACAGGCTTTCGTATTGCGCCGCCAGCAACAGATAGACAAACAACAGGCAAATGCCGAATATGATGAGTGTCTGTCCGCCCGATTCTTTTTCTTCACGTGTCACGCCAGACCATTCCACGTCATAACCACGCGGCAGCACATCCTTGCATATTTCCTCTACTGCTGCAATCACCTCACCCGAGCTGACGCCTTCTTCCCCTTCGCCGGTAATCAGGGCAGAGGTAAACATGTTATAACGGGTTATCTGGCTCGGTCCGTATATGCGGTCCATGGTCATGAAATTGGAATAGGGCACCACATTGCCATCGTTGTTCTTGGCGTAGAGGCGATACAGATCTTCCGGATTCATGCGGTATTCGGGTGAAGCCTGAATCATGACCTTATACATCTGACCGAAACGAATGAAGTTGGACGAATAGAAACTGCCGATATAGGCCTGGAGGGTTTCCATGGCCTTGTCCAGTTCAACTCCCAGTTTGGCCGCTTTTGCCAAATCCACTTTCAGCAGATACTGCGGGAAGTTGGGATTGAAGCCCGATGACACACCCGCTATGCGCGGATCGGCATTCAGCTTTTCTACCAGGCTATTGGCCACGGCTGCAAATTCGTGGAAGTCACCGGCCGTTTTGTCCTGCAAACGCAGTTCGAAACCACTGGCATTACCGAAACCGGGAACCGACGGCGGCAAGAAAAACTGTATCTCTGCATCCTTTATATGCGACGTGCGGTCTTTGTACACCTGCATCAATTCATCTACGGTGTGTTCGCGTTCACTCCACGGCTTGAGGTTGATCATCCCCATTCCATAGCTGGCTCCTTCGGTTTCGGTCATGAGACTGTAACCTGCCAAGGTCGAGATGCTCTCTATCTCCTCAAAAGGCAGCAAGGCAGCCTGCACTTCGTTCAACACCTTTTCACTGCGTTCTACCGTTGCACCGGGAGGGGCATCCACATTTACATAAATCATGCCCTGGTCTTCGTTCGGGATAAAACCAGTGGGCAGGAAATAATTGACCCCATACGTAGCCAACAGAAAAAGCAACAATGTGGCGTAGGTAAATGCTCTCCGTCCCAAATACTTGTGAAGCCCCATATGATAACGCTGCTCGAAACGGTTATACATGCGGTTGAAGCCAATGAAGAAACGACGCAACCAGGCGGCTTTTTTCTTGCCCTTTCCGGCCGGTTTCAGCAACAAGGCACACAAAGCGGGCGAAAGCGTCAGTGCGTTCACTCCTGAAATGACTATGGCCACTGCCAGCGTGAGGGAAAACTGACGGTAGAATATGCCGACCGTACCCTGCATGAAGCCCACCGGAATGAACACGGCCGACATAACCAGCGTGATGGCCACAATGGCTCCACCTATTTCCTTCATGGCCTCCACCGAAGCTTTGTAGGGAGAAAGCCTCTTTTCATGCATCTTCACATGCACGGCCTCGACCACCACAATGGCATTATCCACCACAATACCAATGGCGAGCACCAGAGCAAACAAGGTCAGCATGTTGATGGAGAACCCCAACACTCCCATGAATGCAAACGTACCGATGAGCGACACCGGCACGGCTATGGCCGGAATGAGGGTGGAACGAAAATCCTGCAGGAAAAGATACACCACGACAAACACCAGCAGGAATGCTTCCAACAACGTTTTCAAGACCGAAGTGATGGATGCATCAAGAAACCGGGACACATCGTAGGCTATGTTGTAATCCATCCCCGGGGCAAAACTGCTTTCCTTGATTTCTTCCATCCGCTGCTTGATGGCCTGAATCACCTCGCGCGCATTTGAACCGGGCCGCTGCTTAATCATAATGGAAGCGGAAGGACGTCCGTCGGTCATGGAAATCATGTTATAGTCTTCCGAGTCGAACTCTATTTCAGCCACATCCTTCAAACGGAGCAACGAACCATCGGGCATGGCCTTCAGCACAATCTCCCCATACTCCTCGGGGGTGCTGAACTTCCCGGTATACTGAAGTACATATTGCAGCTGCTGGGGCAAGCGGTCGGAACTGATTCCGGTCTTACCCGGTGCCGCTTCTATGTTCTGATGACGTATGGCTTCCGTCACATCCTGAGGAACCAGATTGTAGGCAGCCAGACGGTTTGGATTGAGCCACACACGCATGGCATAGTCGCGGCTACCCATAATCTCTACCAGCCCCACCCCATCAATCCGTTTCAACTCGCGCAAGATGTTAATGTCGGCAAAGTTGTACACGAACTTTTCAGTATGGGTACTGTCGGAACTGAACACGTTGAGATACATCAACATGCTGTTCACCTCTTTTTCGGTTACCACCCCGGCGCGTATCACCTCTTCCGGCAATTCATCGAGCACGGTGGTCACACGGTTCTGCACATTGACAGCCGCCACATCGGGGTCGGTGCCCACCTTGAAATAGATGGTGGTCAGTGACATGCCATCGTTGGTACACACCGTCGTCATGTAGGTCATGCCCGACACACCGTTAATGGCCCGTTCAAGCGGTGTCGCCACAGTCTTCGACATGACATCCGCACTCGCACCCGTATAGCGGGCGGTCACCGTTACCGATGGAGGGACAATGTCGGGAAACTGGGTAATGGGAAGCGATACAACAGAAAGACAGCCCAAACAGACAATGATAACCGAAATCACTGCCGAAAGAATGGGCCTTTTTATGAACAGTTTAAACATAAATACGCACTATTTTCTAAGGTTGCTTAAATAAAGTTCTTTTTTCACATCTTCAAAAGGTATCGTGTCTGTACCTATTTTCATACCATCCTTCACGGTCTGCAAACCTTCGTACACAATATAGGAACCGGCCGGAAGGTCTTGCGTAATGTAATAGTTCTGATACCTTTCTATCGGGTTGAAGCTGCGTACCTTGGCCACACCATCGCCATCGACCAGATAGACGTAGGTAAAATCCTGTATCTCAAACGTCGACTTCTGCGGAACCAGATATACATCATCCATATGGGTCATCAAGCGCACCTTTCCGGTCACCCCGTGTTTCAGCAGGCCTTCCGGATTGGGAAAGCGGACACGGAATGCGATGGAACCGGTACCCCGTTCAAAATCACCTTCCACCGTTTCCTGACGTCCTTTGTACATATAGGTCGAACCGTCGGGCAACACCAGTTCCACATTTTCCGTTTCCTGCAAGTCCTCGCCCCTCAATTGGGCGCGTTTGAAACGGAGGTATTCACTTTCGTTGACCTTGTAATAAGCAAACACCTCTGAAATGTCACTTACCGTTGTCAGCAGGCTCTCCTGACTGACCAGACTGCCGACCTTATAGGGAATACGGTCCACATATCCCGTAAACGGAGACGTTATGGTGGTGTACTGATATTCCATTTGCGCGCGTTGCATCTGTGCACGGGCCTGCTCCACCTTCATACGGGCCACTTCGCGTTCACGCTTCACCTGCTCAAGCCTTATAGGTGAAAATATCTGCTTGTCAACAAGCCTTTGCACTCGCTCGGTTTCGTAATTGGCCATCTCCAATTCGGCCTGCACCTGCTTGTAATTGGCTTCCGACTCCTTCACTGCCTCGGCATAACTGTCGGATGTCAAGCGGAACAAAGGTTGGCCTTTCTGAACCAATTGTCCTTCATCGACCAGTACCTCCTTGACAAATCCGACCACCTTAGGCTTGATTTCCACAAACTGAATGGCTTGAATGTCGGCCACGTAGGAACGCGGCAAAGCTACCGAAGTAGGCTGAAGCATAGCTACCGGAACAACTTCATTGTTCCTTACTCTCCGGTTGCCCGAAGACTGGCAAGCAGAGAGGGACAAGGCTGCCACAACTGACAGCACCATAAAACCACGAACAAAAAAATTCATATGATACAGTTATAGAAAAAAGAATTGAAAAACGTTATTTCCGAATGAAAAGAAAATCAGGGTGTGCACCTGCAAGGACACAGCACTCCCTTGAAAAGCTGTAATCAAATGAGAAACGAGCAAAACAGCACATGTTGCGCCCCAGGCTGAAGCAGTTCGCCGAAAGTCACAGATGAGCATCCGTGAGGTACGGGGACACACAACAAAGAGGATAGGATAAAAAGAATGAATGCCGGAAATGTTGCATGGATGTACCGGTAAGCATTTGACTGCCGGCTACGATAGGCCAGGTCCGACCAAACAGCATGAGCATCAACGTCATCTGCCGAATCGAACATGCACATTTCCGTTGTCTCCCGAGTCTGCACAAGGTGGTCGAAGTGAAAAGACATACCCAACTCATAAGCATACGCATCGCACTGCACGAGCAGGAACATGGCCACGTACATGATGCGAACGATATGTTTTTTTAGGTGCATTAACTCTATAGTTGACTTTATTTGGGGCGCAAAACTAACCATTTTTAAAAGTTCCCGAAAACGAAAGCCTTGCATTTAACCTATTTTAAAATTTACAGATAAGTCGTTCACCGACAAAAACAGTTCATTGCACAAATTCATGGCAAGAATGGAATTATTTCACTGGATATTAGCAGCATAACGACAAAATATTGGATTCATGGAGATAAATTCATGTGAACTCGGGATGAGAAAAATCACATGAAACCCGCTCCATAACCGGAAACAGATGCCGGAAAATAATACCGGTTCGTTTCCACAATGTCGTGTGTTCATGCCTTCTGTCTTCTTCTTTCCTTTCAATGTCCGACACTCAAAATCATGCCATGGAACATGCAAAACCATGGTCCAAAGCCACGGAATAATCCATAGTACATTTTAACCCCCCCCCGCTCATTTGCAATCTTTCCACAAGATAAGCTGCATTCGGCAAAAGCATTCAAACAAGTTTGATGGTTTTACGCTCATTTGCATTATCTTTGCACCGTATAAACATAAGCGTATCTTGGATATTTCATATTTTCAACAGCTATTCGACGGCATCACCGTACATCCGGCCGATGCACCGGCCATAGTGTCACTCCTCCTCAGCATGGCACTGCTGGTTTGTTCTGCCCTCATATCCGGTTCGGAAGTCGCTTTCTTCTCACTTACCCCCGCCATGCTCGAAGAAATGCAAGAAAGCAACCAACCTACAGACCGTAAAGTGCTCG
This sequence comes from uncultured Porphyromonadaceae bacterium, assembly GCA_949285425.1. GTDB lineage: Bacteria > Bacteroidota > Bacteroidia > Bacteroidales > Paludibacteraceae > QVMH01. The sequence goes on along the minus strand of CASEAJ010000078.1, from coordinate 4,376 downwards.
ACGCACTGAAACAGCCCCAACACCTGCTGGCAACCATACTCATTGGGAACAATTTTGTCAATGTAGCCATCGTCCTGTTGCTTACCATTTTCACCAGTACGGTTCTCGATTTCAGCAACGCTCCGGTCATTGGCTTCATTTTCCAGACCATCATCATCACATTCGTATTGTTGCTGTTCGGTGAAATCATGCCCAAGGTCTATGCCTCTCAATATGCCCGTAAAACGGCTGCACTGACCATTCGTTTCATTGTTTTCCTGCATAAACTGTTCAAGCCTTTTGTAAAACTGCTCGTCAGTTCGACATCGCTCGTCGACAAACAGCTTGAAAAAAAACGTCACAACCGTTCAAACATTTCCATGGACGAATTGTCCCAGGCCTTGGAACTGACCTCACAACAAACCGATGAAGATACGGAAATACTGGAAGGTATCATCAAGTTCGGCAACATACAGGTATTCGACATCATGACTCCCCGTGTCGACATTGTCGATGTCGACATCAAGTCAAACTACCGCGAACTGCTCGACGTCATCATCACATCGGGCTATTCACGCATTCCGGTGTATTCGGGCAATCGCGACAACATACGAGGCATTCTGTACAGCAAAGACCTGCTGCCCCACCTCGACAAACCGGCCAGCTTCCGTTGGCAAAGTCTGGTGCGACCGGCCTACTACGTACCCGAAAGTAAAAAAATAGACGACCTGCTGAGCGAGTTTCAGGAAAACAAGATACACCTGGCACTCGTGGTCGATGAATACGGAGGCACATCGGGACTGGTGTCGATGGAGGACATTCTGGAAGAAATTGTTGGCGACATCACCGACGAATATGACAAAGAGGAAAAACTGTTCACCCAAGTGGACGACCACACGTTCATATTCGAAGCCAAAATACAGCTCAACGACTTTTACAAGATAGCCGGAATTGAAAAGAACGACTTTGAGAAAGTAACGGAAGAAGTGGAAACACTCGCCGGACTGATTCTGGAACTGCTCGGAGAAATTCCGCAACAAGGCCAGCACGTCACATACGGACGATATGACTTTGAAATACTGTCCGTGGATGACCGGCGCATCAAAGAAGTGAAACTGACCGTCGGCGATGAACCGGAAGACTGATTTTCTACAAGTAACTCGTAAATACTAATTTATATGATTTTGTGAGAATTTTTCGAGATGAATTTGCGTTTGGAAGAGGGAGCGTAGCAGGCTACGTGACCGACGACAAGCACAAAATCAGCCGAAAAAGCATATAAAAGATGAGTTGCTGAAAACAGGGAAACAGTATCGTTTAATTTTTACGAGTTACTTAACAAACAAGGTATGAAATCAGCTGCATATTTCACCATACTGCTCCTGCTCCTTTCTGTTTCATGCAGGCAAAGCTACACCCCACGCCCCTACGGCTATTACCGGGTCACCATTCCTGCGCATGCCTACAAACCGGTGCAGCATCAGGCTTTACCCTATCGTTTCGACATTTCCCAGTTGTCCGAAGCCACACCTCATCCCATGCAAGGCGAAAACTACTGGCTGGACATACGCTACCCATCACTCAAAGCCGACATACACTGCAGCTACAAGACTATAACCGGCAACCTGGCACAACTGTCCGAAGACGCCCGCCGGTTTGTCTACGCACACAGCGACCGGGCCGACAATATAGCCGAACATCTGTTTGAACATCCCGAACGCCGTGTGTACGGCATTCTTTACGACCTCAAGGGCAATGTTGCCTCACCCGTGCAGTTTGTCATCACCGACAGTACCCGCCACTTTTTCCGCGGTGCGCTCTATTTCGAAACTGTGCCCAACAAAGACTCCATAGCCCCCATGCTCGAATACGTACGCGAAGACATTGTGCATCTCATGGAAAGTTTTGAGTGGACGGCGGAACCAGGAATAGCCACAATGAAACAGGAAACTGCCGAAACGCCCGTGGACATGCTTACCGCATTCTATACACAATATATTACCGAAACATCCAACCCACATTGGAACCAGAGCAAAAGAGACTCAATCATCCGAACATACTGCACGGAACGCATTACACGCATCGTACACACGGGCAACCCGGACGTGCTCGACTATGACCTTTTTCTGAATGCCCAAGACTGTGACATCAACTGGCTGAACACCCTTGCCATTGTCCCCGAAACGGCAGGTTCCGCCTATCGGATTTCATACGAATACACCGATTACAAGGGAGACATCATAACAAACACCATCAGACTGCAAGTCACGAAAGAAAACGACCGGTATAAAATAAGCAAAGCACTCGATTTTGACGAAAACCGTTTCGATGCCTACGAGAAAAGCATTCCGCCAGACACGCTCCGCTGAAAAAGTTCCGTACCCTTTTGTTTCCCCAACTTATATATATTATATATAACTACCCGTAAAGGGTCACTTTCTCCCAAACTGAAATGATTCACAAACTATACCCCTTGGACGGAGGCGGACAACTGCTTGTGTGGCAGACTACCGAAAGCGCCGAAGAACTGCTCAACGAGTTGCAGTTGCCCGAAAACCGGGCCGAATACCACGCTATCAAAACCCACAAACGACAAATGGAGTTTCTGGGAGTACGGGTAGCACTGAAACGACTGACAGGAAAAGAATTTCACATTTTTTATGACAAATCCGGCAAACCTTTTCTCCCAACCGGTTGTTATATGCTCGGCATTTCCCACAGCAGGGAATGGGTAGCCGTTGCAATTCATCCAACCCGTCAGGTAGGCGTTGACATTGAGTGCTCCACCGAGAAGATTTTAAGAGTCCAACAAAGGTTTTTGAGCGAAACCGAACAAACAGCCCTTTCAAAGAGCGTCGACACCAAACAGATAGCAATAGCATGGTCGGGCAAGGAAGCCTTGTATAAAATCATCGGCAAAGAGAGTGCCGATTTTGCCCATACAATGCACGTGCGGCCCTTCGATACAGGCCAAGAGGGGGAATTTGCGATTGAATATGTCCCGGACGGGACGTTGTACCGGTTGCACTATACATGCAACAGCAATTATACATTGGTGTATTGCCTTGACAAGAAAAGGGAATAAACCCTTAAATCAATATAAATATGGGAGAAATTTTCAAACTAATTATGCAAAACCGGGAAGCCGGCAAAAAAATGCTGGCCGTACTGATGAACCCGGACAAATGCCACGGTGCATTGCTGGCATCAACCATTGCCGCCCTGAAAACGACCGACCCCGACTTCATCATCATCGGAGGAAGCCTTACGGCAACCACGACCGAATCGTTGATAGACCTGCTAAAGGAAGAAACCCACACCAAGGTAATCCTCTTTCCCGGTCACACCAACCAGGTATCATCCAATGCCGATGCCCTGCTGTTCATGTCACTCATTTCCGGACGTAACCCGGAATACCTCATCGGACAACAAGTACACTCCGCCATCAAAATCAAGCGGTCGGGCACAGAAGTCATCCCTATGGGCTACATACTGGTGGAAGGCGAAAAGAAAACCTCCGTCGAATACATCAGCAACACCCAGCCCATTCCCCGCGACAAGAAAGAAATTGCCCTTGCCACCGCCTGTGCCGGAGAACTGCTGGGCATGGACCTCATTTACCTCGAAGCCGGAAGCGGGTCGGGACTGCCCGTGCCCTACGACATGATCCAGTATGTAAGCCAAAACATTTCCTGCCCGCTCATTGTAGGAGGAGGCATCACAACGACCGAACAAATGCTGGATACCTTCAAGGCCGGAGCCGACCTGGTTGTCATCGGAACGCAGTTCGAACAACATCCCGAACAGATACCCGACTTTGTGAAAGCCGCCGCCAGCTATTCCTCCGAAAAAGCGGCCACCAAAACCGAACGCACAAAGTTCCCGGCCTGACAACCGGCCTCCTTGTTCCACAACGAAATGCGCAGGGTCCTTGCGACTTATCCCTAAAACGTTCCATCTTGCATAAGACAGATTAGCCGTATATCAATAAATGCCGGATGCATGGTGATGCATTCATGTGAATGAGGACAGAGAAATGTACCGTATATTGAGCCACTTAGCCTAAAAAATTCAGTTGAGAAACTGGAGTTATCGTTTGTTTTTTAAGTGTTCATTGCCACGTTTTATAATGCGTTTTCCCTGTTTTAATAGGGTAAAGTTATCGTCCCACGGCCGTGGGACACGTGTCCCACATATATGAGACACGTGTCTCACATATGTGGGACGTTCTTTTCACCTAGGTGAAAAGAGAACTTTGAAGGCATAAAAAGAAAACATTGTGTTGCTGACGGCACAAAACCTTTATCCCGAACTCACGCATTCTGATTCGCGGCCCGGCATAATCAAATTGAAAACCATGTTTTCACTTGCTTCTGCTTTCGACTTTCACTATCTTT
>CASEAJ010000077.1 GCA_949285425.1 uncultured Porphyromonadaceae bacterium | reverse complement strand
GTCGGCGGTTGTTCCTGTCATGTAATAATAGCCATCTTCTCCGAGTGTGACCCATGTATCGCGCATCCAATGGTCGAATGCCGGTTTTACACTTGTCGGAATTTTCGTTTTCGGGTCGTTTGTGTCTGCTGCACCATAAGGGGTGTCGGTTTCATTGTTGCATTGAATGAATGCAAATGCCGACAACAGCAGGCAACTGACTAATTTCAGTTTCATATCAATTTGTTTTTATAAATCTGCTTGATACAATGTTCTCTTCCGTGTGTACACAAAGAAGGTATATGCCGTTTTCCAGCGACTGTATGTCCAGTTCTTCCGTCGCTAAAGAGGTTGCATATTCCTTTACCTTGTTCCCGGGAAGCGTATATATTTCTGCTTTCTGTATGGGAGTCCATGCATTGACAAACAGTTTTGTGCTGGCCGGATTCGGATAAACGGATATGCCAGGTTTGGAAACAGAGGATAGTTCACTCGGTTCTCCGAGTGTGGCGGTCGCCTTCACCACTCCGCCATCGGCAGTCCAGGCGGTGACGGATACTTTCCCTTCCGTGTGTCTGGTCAGACGATTGTTTTCGTCTATGCTGGCAATGGACGGATCCGAACTAATCCAAACCAAATGCTGGTTGGTGGCGTTTTTCGGTTCGATGGTAGCGGTCAGTTCGACACTTTCACCTACTTCGCAATCGAAAGCAGGGATGCTTATTTTCTTGACAGCCACTTTTCCTGTCTGATAATTCAACAGACCGTTGAAGCTGGCGGTTGTGTTTTCTGTAAACAGGCCTACATTCGATTTTCCAAACCCTTCAACATTCAATGACATTTTCAGGGAATCATTGACAAAAATATGCAGGGTGTCGTTTTCGCGTCGTCCACGCAGGAAGTATCCGGCGGCCAGTTCTTCTTCGAAATAAGCGGAAAATGCCCGGCTTGCTTTTCCTGTCGGTGGGGTGACTACCATTTTAATGGCTTTGGTACGTACTTTGTCAAAATTGAATCGGTTGAAGTAGGAGAATCGGAGTTCACCTTCCAGCCGGGCATCAAGCAAGGTCCAGCTGTCATCTTGCAAGGCATAGAACTTTACATCGTCAGGCAGGTCAAATGTTTGCTTCAGGTAAGGATAGTTGCCCTCGAACCATAATATGTTTACGCCGCAAACATCCGTTTCGCTGCGGAAATCATAGCGGTAGGAGGTGGTAGGATAGCTGTCGAACGTATATTGTCTGTAAATCTTGCTTGACAAGGGCAGTTCTTGTGTGCTTTTTGTACCATTCTGGTTTTTGATAATGCTCAGTTTGCCGCTTGGATAGTCCACACCCACTTCGACATAATTGCTTTCATCCACATACAGGGGGTAGAATCCGGATTTTCCGGTATCCGGTATCCGGTCATTTTTCATAAAGACGGAGAATTCATAATCATATTGTTTGTCTCCTTTTATGGCGACAGCCTTGTCGTTGGCTGCTGTTTGTTGCAATCCGTTTTCATTGGTTTGCCAGTTTCCGCTCGAGGTTTCCCAACCCGCAATGTGTTCATCCCATTCGTCCCAACCGTTGGTGTATTGGATGGCATCGAAGTTCACCTGACTGGATGACCCTGCCAGACCTATCAGCCCCGACCCGGTAAAGTCGGTTTGAATAGCTCCGTCTAAAGTCAGGTTGAAATAATCCAGTTCCACTTTGAAGTTACCGGCATTTTTGTAAATGGTGAGCGTGTGCCAAGGTTCTTCATAGTGTGCCACAAGCGGGTGTTCTTCCAGAAACTTGAATTTCTCGGGAAGTGCCTTTGTCTGCCTGCTTGAAAGACCGTTTTCCTTGATTTCATATTCCCAGGTGTTTTCGTCCCGGTCTATGTTTATTTTCAACCAGTTGTCCTCGTTTTTGTAATAAGCATATGCTGACATGTAGTCGTTTCCGCCGGCTTGGATTCTGAACGGTATTTCATAGCGGTAGTGGGTCATGGAGTCGGTTCGCAGCAACAGTTCGGAAACCGTGTCGTTTTTCGGTTTCAGTATGCCGGAGGTGATGCTCCATTCGCTTCCGTTCAAAAAAGTATAGGGATAATGTAAATTGTAGTCAAAATAACTGATGAATGTCGGCAGGGATGGCTTGGTTCTGAAAGCGTTAGTGTTTTTTACAGTGCTGCTTTCAACCACGGCTTCTTTGTCGTAAAAATGGATGCGGTCCACTCCTTGTTGCTGACTGGCGTTGAAATAGGCTTTGTACATCATCCAGCGTTCGAAACCGTTGGGGCCGACTACGAAATTGGGCTGTGCCTGGCCTAATGCGACATTTTCTATCTTCTTGTCACCGGTATCGAACAGTCCGAAATCGATGAACTGTTGGCAGTACTGGTCAGAGCATGGGCTGGTCACTTTTACGGCAATGATGTTTTCGCCCTGTTTCAGCCAGGTCGGGTCTATCTCCATGTTGGAATAAGTATTTGCTTTGGTGTTGATGTTCAGCAGATGGCCGTTAATGTAGAAGTCGGCATTTCCGAATACCCAATACTTCAGTCCGGCGTTTTCAGGGATTTCTTCCAATGTGAATTTTCTTCTGATGTATATATTGGTAGTGGTCCATGCCGTTTTCCTGGCACGGATAAGTGCGTTGGTATATTTGGTTCCTCCGAACAGGTCATTCGTCTGGCGTCCGTATCCTCCGGTCGATGTTGTCCATGCACTGTCGTCGAAGTCCGGTTCCATCCAGTCTGTTGCCTGTGTGATGGTGGCGTGCTTTGCACTCCATCCTCCATGTTCGGCCGTATGCAATATCGTTTTATATTCCAGCAGATGCTGTTCCGTGTTTCTGGTCAGAACTGCATGCGGGTATTTTTTTGAGTTATTGAAGTTCATGGGCTGGTCACTTTCGGCAACTCCTATCTGGTACATGCCCGAACGGGGTCCCATCCGGTTGGATGCATAGAACAGATAGTACCGGTCTCTGTATTTTGCCAGTTCCGGGCCTTCAAAGTTGATATGGTTGACACTGGTCGGATGTCCGGGTTGGTGTGTGAGCTGTACATTGGCTTCTGTCATGTCCCAACGATTGAAAGGGGAGTTCATTTTGAAAATCCATATTTCCGGCCCCGATATGTCGGATGCTGCTCCGGTCATGGGATGCGGGTCGGCCTGATTCCTTTTCTTGATGTAGTAAAGTTGTCCGTCTTCGTCCTGGAACACCTGAATGTCGATGCCATAGTCATCGAAAGGTTCGTTTATGGTTTGTTCTTTATAGGGTCCTAAGGGAGTAGGGGAGTAAACATGTCCCACACCGTTGAAATAAGCGTGGAAGACACCGTTCAGATAGGTAATGTCAGCGGCCTGTAGCTGTTTGTAGGTGTATGCTTGTGTCCATTGCGGGTCGTCAAGCCATGTGGCTTCGTTGGTTGTGATGCCCAGTGTAGGGGTCAGCCACGACACCAGGTCTTTGGATGGCCAGATGTTTCCTTTCGAAGCTTGCCCCGTTGCGTAGAAATATCCCATGAATCTTTCCACCCCTCCATCTTCCAGTTTTAACACGGGGTTGACATAGTCGGTCCGGACGGTTTGGGCTGCCAGGAACGACAGGCCTATTATGCATGCTTGTGTTATGAGTACAAATACTTTTTTCATGTTCTATATGTATGATTGTTGATTTGTTGTGTTGTTATGCAGATTTGCTACATCTGCCCGTCGGGATTTTGCGTGTCCATGAGTTTTCCGCGGTCGCCCTGCTGTTGCATCCATGCCTCGAGGGCTTCATGCATGGTGGCTATGCGCCCGGCATGTTCGGGACAGTCGGCCAGATTGTTCAGTTCCCAAGGGTCTTCCTGTAAATCGTAGAATTCAAGAGCGGGGCGTTTTACGAAACGGTTGACCAGCCAACGGGCTCTTTCATTGTTTTCTGCGGTTTTTAACCATGATGACCACCTGTTTTTCCCATTAGGTACCATCATGTGTTTTTCGTAATATTGTGATTCGGGCATGAGGTTGACAATGAGTTTGTAGCGTTTGTCCTGAATGCTGCGAATTGGATAAGCTGGTCCTTCGGGGATGTTGTTGTGAATGCCGTAGGCCCACTGACGGTGTTCCGCTTTGTCTCCGCGAAGCACATCGAGGCAGCTCATGCCGTCGAGACCTTCCACCGGTTCGCCGCCGGCCAGGTCAATCATCGTTGGCAGAATGTCTTCGTACTGTACCAAGGCATCGCTCACCGTGCCGGCTTTTATCTGTTTCGGATAACGGGCTATGAACGCACTGTGCGTGCCATAGCGGTAAAGGGTCCATTTGGCAAAGGGCAGTTGGGGTCCTTGTTCGGCCAGAAATATAATGAGTGTTTTGTCGAGCTGACCGGTTTCTTCCAAAGTCTTATACACCATACCGACTTCGTTATCGAGCAGGCGGATTTCAGCCAGATAATCACAGAACTCCTTTCGGGTCTGCTCGTTGTCCACACAGTTGGGAGGCAGCACCACCTTGGCCGGGTCAAACTCGGATGCATCGCCCGCATCCCACGGCATGTGCGAGTTGATGCTGCACACATAAAGGCAGAAAGGCTCGTCGGCATTGCGCTGTATGAACGACCGGATGCCGTCGGTGGTCGACACGGCCGGATGCGACTTTACGCATTGTACTTCAAAACCGTCTATTTTTTCGAACGGATACACATCCTGTTGTCTGACGGGATGATTTTTGCCTGTGCGTCCTACCCGATAGCCGAGGTCGGCCATGTAGTGGGCCGCACTCTTCACGTTGCTGTAGGTTGCCTTGTGGTTCTGGTACGAACCGTGGCGTGCC